>NZ_MWZE01000040.1 GCF_002259525.1 Rickettsia endosymbiont of Culicoides newsteadi
AATCGTCGCAGCTGATACCTCTACACCATATATCTCTTGTAGGTGTCCAGCAATCCCTTCGTAAGAAGTTCCAAGAGCATACAGGCCTAATATTTTATTATCTAACTCTTCATTTAAAATAGTCTGTCTTTTTTTTATTAATTGTGGTTCAAAAGTACTATTACGATCTCTTGGCGTTTCAAGTTCAAAAGAACCTGAAGCCGTCTTCATAGTTTTAGTAGTAAGACCATTTCTCCGGTTATTCCCTTGTTCTAAACTATTTTCCAGTAAGTGACAATCCATTTCACTTTCTAGGGCAAGTTGTGTAAAATCTTTAACTAATGATGTTAGCAGTCCACCTGCACCAAGTAGCGGTTTACCTTGGTATAGTCCTTGAATGATTTCTATACATTTATCTTGATTAAGTATTTGCGATACTTGGTCTAGTTGAATTGGTTTCATTGGTTTGCTCATGTCAAATTTCCTATTATTTTATGCGAAGAACATGTGGATAAGTTGATAGTAACTTATCCACATTCTTCGCTATTTACAACATCAATAATCTTTATTTTATACATTTAAAAGATTATTTTTTCAACTTGACACAGTTTGACGAACACTCCCATGTTAATTGATAATCAACCAATAGAAAAAATAGTTAAATATACAAAACTAACCATTGAAGAAATAAAAAAATTAAAAGAAGAATAGCCTATAGTAAAGGAGTAGCTGCTAATAACTATAAAGCTAGGGACTACCTGCAATAACTAAAGTAATTCTATATTTGGCTCTTTTTGGCTGCGAATAAATATGATTTTGAGTCTATAATATACTTGCTTGTTAGGGATTAGAGCCAAGGTATTTTTAAAGCATAATTTAGGCGAGCGACGAGTGACGACGTCACCAACTTCTCATCAATTGACATAGCTTTAATCTTTACAATTAAATCCTCTGCTAATGCAACTAATTTGGCTTCTTCTGCATCATCGAAGAATACCCCTAAATGTCGGACAATACGTTGTTTGACATTACCTTTGCTATCTCGGTATCCTTCAACCACTTGTATTGATTGCCTTGGACTATTTGGTGTTTTTTTACGACGTATGTACATGTAGGTAACTTAGAATTAATATGTAATAATATAGTTATAGCACAACAAATTGCCTGAAAAAATCATTTCCCAGTTCTATGGCTCCTCCATATCATCTCTTTCCATCTTTCAACATTTTCTTGCGGAAGTCGGGAAGAAGTATACGAATATGCTCTAAAAAAGCAGTCTGTTGATAATACATTTATAGATTGGATGATTGAGAAATATCACAAACCTTGATTTTTTCTTTGCTGATAAATTTTATCAACGATTGGTGATTATACAGCCTTGCTGATTATCAGAGAGTTTCTTGCATATAGCTTTAGCTTGGTTTATATTTTGGTAGTTACCTACTAAGACTAAATAGAAAAAACTCCCTTTATCAGATTGTATCTTTTTGATATTTATCACCGTATTATTAAGGATTTTCGCATATTTTTTTTTGATTCTCTCCCCTTCTTGGTTGGCTTCTGATTCAGATTTTACCGAAGCTATCTGGATTTTATACCCCCCTTGATTTGACTTATTTAATAACTGCGTATCATCGATCTTACGATGCGATTCAGTAACTTTTATTATATTTAGACCCACCTTATTTGAATTAGGCTGTTGTTCTATTAAACTCTCTGTTTGTACCGATTCGTTTTTTATTATATTAGGTAAAATTACTTCCGTCCCATCTTCATTTTTACTTAGTTTGAGTTTCTTATGCTTAACCTGATCAGTTTCTATTATATCAAATAAGATTGTATCTATAGAATCAGTATCTTCATCACCTTGTACTGATTTTTGTTTAGTAATATTTAATGGCTTTTCCGGTTCAGGTTGCAACGTTATAGGTTTACTAATCTTTTTTTGTTGTAAATTCTCATAAATTATATTATTGGCATTTGGTATTACTATCCCCCCACTATCTTGTGGCTTAACTTTTGTCGGCGATTGATCATGGTAAATCGTCACTACCTGACCACCACTATCTTGATTATAATTAGTATACACTAAATATGTAATAGTACTAAGTATTGAGAGAAAAATAATAATTAGAAAAACACGATTAACCATATTTTTTATAAATAACTTTATCAGATAACGTATAGCTAACCCGATCAGCATTTAGCCATAATAAACTGGCGTCATTGCGAGGAGGTCATAAGACCGACGAAGCAATCCATATAATAAGCTTCATGGATTGCCACGTTCACGTACGTTCGCTCGCAATGACGTTTGTGAATTTGGTGTATACTCAAATCATTTGAGTATAATGCTAATCAGATTAGTTATACTACATTTTATTCATAGGCGTCACCCCTATAACATCAAAACCAACTTTTATAATTTTTTGAATAGATTTTGCTAAAGCAAGGCGGGCAACAGTCAACTCTATATTATCTTCAATTAAAAACCGATAATCATTATTTTCTTTGCCAAAATTCCATAAAGCATGGAATTTTGAAGCTAAATTAATCAAATAAAAAGCTATTCTATGTGGTTCAAAATATTTCGCTGATACTTCTAAAATTTTTGACCATGAAGCAAGCAGCTTAATTATTTCAATTTCCTCTTCAGTAGAAAGCAAAGATAAATCATACTCTTTTTCTAAGAACTTATTATATGCTTTTGGCATAGATTCTTTAGCTTTTTCCAGTATAGACATAGTCCTAACGTAAGCATATTGTACATAAAATACTGGATTATCCTTTGATTGTTCTTTTACTTTAGCTAGATCAAAGTCAAGAGTAATATCATTCTTACGGGTTAGCATTATAAATCTTATTATGTCCTTACCTACCTCGTTTGTTACATCTCGCACATTAGTAAAATTGCCGCTACGTTTCGACATTTTTACAGCAATACCATTTTCCACGAAGTTTACTAACTGGCAAATTTTAACATCAACTTTAATTTTTTCTCCACCAAGAGCCTTAACTATCGCCTCAATTCTTTTTACGTAACCACAATGATCTGCTCCTAGAACATAAACTAGATGATCAAATCCACGATCTATTTTATCCTTAGCATAAGCTAAATCAGAGGCAAAATATGACCAACTACCATCAGATTTTTTTATTGGTCTATCTTGATTATCGCCAAAAGCAGTAGATTTAAACAATCTCTGAGTTCTTGAGTCCCAAAGCTCATCTACATTACCTTTAGGAGGAGGTAACTGCCCATCATATATGAGTCCCATTTTAGTCAGTAACTGAACAACTTCCTCAATCTTGCCACTATCATGCAGTGATTTTTCTGAGAAAAATACTTCGTGTTCAACATCTAGCTCTTTTAAATCGTGCTTAATTATCACTAACATTTCTTCTATTGTAAAATCCTTAACGAGTTCATGGCGTTCGTTATCCGGCATTGTTAATAATTTATCCCCAAATTTCTCTACCAACTTTTGCCCAATATCTACCAAATATTCTCCAGGATAAAGCCCTGCTGGTATCACGATATCTTCTTTTGTTAATGCTTGCTTATAGCGTAACATAACTGAGTTAGCTAAGTCATCCACTTGGGAGCCGGCATCATTAAGGTAATATTCTTTGGTAACAATATAGCCAGTACTATCTAGAACCTTGGCTAAAGCATCACCATACACAGCTCCTCTAGCATGCCCAATATGTAGAGGACCAGTTGGATTTGCAGAGACGTATTCAATATTGACCTTTTGATTATTACCAAAATTAACCTTAAAAAACTCCTCTTTATCTAGCAATATGTCATTAATAGAGTTATGCCACATATCGGCTTTAATAGTAAAATTAATAAACCCTGGACCAGCAACTTCTATAGAGGCAATATATGGCAGGGATGTTAATATTTCCTTAAATCTAATGGCTAAGTCTTTAGGTTTAACATTTTGTTTTGCTGCAACAATCATAGCTATATTGCTTGAAAGATCACCATTGAACTTATCTTTAGGAATTTCAACAGCTGCCAATTGTAACACATCATCATTATTGCATATTTTTCTGCCTGCACTAATGATATCGTTACGTAATTTATTAAATATATTCATAAATTAAATATTATTAGAATTGAAGGAATAAATATCTTGATGCTCTTGAATAGCAAACCGGTCAGTCATGCCGGCTATATAATCTGCTACTATACCAGCTTTAGATTTTGTATTCCCTGGTATAATTAATTCTTTCCAACTAAATGGTAGTAAATCAATATTATCCATATATATCTTAAATAAATCTTGTACGATTCTTTGACACTTTAAAAGCATCGATGTCAATTTATTATGCTTATATACTTTATCATACAAGAATTGTTTAATTTTTACTATACGCTCTTTTGCTTCATCAGTAAAATCAACAAGCTGATAATCAAGATGGCGTATATCATCGGTTGTAATTATTTTCTGTTTCTGTAGATTATTATTTGTTTGTAGTAGTAAATCAGCAATTAAATCGCTGATTAATTTACGTACTACTTCATATATAAGCTGAGTTGTTGTTATATTTTTAAACTGAGACTTAATTTCAAAAGCATATTGATCAATAAATTTAATTTCCGTTAGATGATTAAAGTCAATAATCTTAGCACCAACACTATCTTCTAAATCATGGGAAATATAACTAATATCATCAGCTAACGAAGCAATTTGGGCTTCAGCTGAGGAGTAATGAGTTAAGTCAAGGTTATGTTGTGAATCATACTCTAATATATATTCAGGTATATTATTTATTAAAGGACCATTATGTTTGACAATTCCTTCTAGCACTTCCCATGTCAAATTTAATCCATCATAAGCTGCATATCTTTTCTCTACTTTAGTAAGAATCTTTAATGAATGAGCATTATGGGAGAATCCACCATAATCTTGCATACACTTATTTAGAGCTACCTCTCCTGCATGACCGAAAGGAGTATGTCCAAGATCATGGGCAAGACCTATAGTTTCTGCCAAATCACTTGACAAATTAAGGGTTTTAGCAATAGAACGGGCAACCGTAGAAACTTCAATTGAGTGAGTAAGACGATTTCGATAATGATCGCCTTCATGATTAATGAAAACCTGGGTTTTATATTGCAAACGCCTGAAAGCCTTTGAATGAATTATACGATCATGATCTCGTTCAAATTCATTTCTGTAAGCTGTAGGATATTCGTTAAACAATCTTCCCCTACTATTGCTGGGGTCTACTGCATATGAAGCAAGCATATATTAACTCCTAATATTATGTTCTAGATAACCTCTCTGTCATTGCGAGGAGCTACTTTAGTAGCAACGAGCAATCCAAAAAGCAACAAGAGATTGCTTCGTCGCCTTCGGCTCCTCGCAATGACGTTTTTACCCTGTCATTCCCGCGTAGGCGGGAATCTAGCCCCCTAGCTACGCAGGGGGTGACACAAAAATGGATTGCTTTGTTGTGCAGTTTCCGCACTCTTCGCAATGACTTTTGGGGTAGCTACTTTGTCCTTGCGAGAAGGCGTGAGCCGACGAAGCAATCCATAAATTGCCATTCCATCCCACTATTATCATTCCCGCTTCGGTGCGGAATCTAATATCCCTGCTTTCGTAGGGATGACAGAAGGCAGGATCGCTTTGTCATGCGATTCTACTTCTTGCTAATATTAATGGCATAATGTTAACCGGATTAGCTATATAGTCAATTGATGAGAAGTTGGTGACGTCATCACTCGTCTCTCCTAGTCCCCAATTTTCCTGAATTGACTATAGTATAGAATCACCTACTAAGCTTTTCAAGGTTTTTAAATGAAGCTGTTGCAAAATTAGCTTTTTAGGATTATTTTAAGGGTCTTTAATAATATAATCATGTCATGTCAATAGAAATTACCGATAATGCTTTTAAAAGAGTGGGCGAGTTAATCAAATTGGAAGATAATCCCAATTTGGTTCTTAGAATAATTGTTGATGGTGGTGGGTGTTCTGGGTTTGTTTATAATTACGCCCTCGTGCCAAGTAATGACATAACAAAAGATGATTGTGTTATAGAGAAAGATAATACTAAAGTGGTTATTGATGCAATATCACAGCCATTCATGGCTGATTGTATAATAGATTTTATCGAAGAGTTAGGTAGTTCCTATTTTGAAATTAGAAATCCCAATGCAAAAACTAAGTGTGGATGTGGCAATTCTTTCTCTGTGTAATTCCCAATTACCTACATTGCGAATACATTCGGTGTAAACGACGAGTCCGGGATTTATTTTTCTTTTGCCCATAAATCCATATCATATTGTTTACAATACTCAAACATAGATAAAGTATTAGGGTGGTTTATGCCAAACTCCTTTATTTGCGGTTTACCAAAGAATTTATAACTATGCAAGTTTTTTGCTTTACATGACGCTTTAGCTCCTTGACTATATAAGTCACTAACTTGAGCCACATTTTTACGATTATCCCTATATAAATAATGATATATGCTATAAGCTTTATTATAGTACTCTATTGCTACTTTTACGTTATCTTGAGCAAATAAAATATCACCTTGGACTACATAGCTTGCTGCTAAATATGGACCTTCCGAATAATCTGCATCTTTGGGATTTCTACGTTCATCAGCTAAAAATATGGAGATAGCCTGGTTAATATGTTCTGAGGCTTGGTCTAGTTTACCCAGCCCTAATTCACTTTTTGCCATTGCAAAAAAGTATAACCAAATACTTCGTCATCTTCTTTTTTAAAGGATTTACACATGTCATATACTTGCTTGGCTATGGCATATGCTTCTTGGTGCTTTTTAAGATAATTTAATATTTCTATTTTAGCATTATAAGAATTTATAAACCATGGGTCATCAGGACTTGTTCCATTTTTAATGGTTGTTTCTATACTTTTATTAACTTGTTCTAATGATTCAGTATATTTCCCTTGGACAAAGAATAGAAGTGCTTTAGCATCATGTATATAAAATATGTCACTTTCATCCATTAAGCCTTTATTAAAAAATTGTTCTATAATTTTAATGTTTTTTTCTGCTTCTTGAACCCGCCCTAATGCAATATTAGATGTTGCTAAGGTAAACAATACAATCCATTTAAAAGATTCATAACCTTCTACATTATCTAATATTTCTTTCGTTCTTGTACAATAATGTATTGCTGTTCTATAATTAGAACAAATTCTATAATACACACCTATTGCTCGTATGTAACTTGCATATGTGTATTTTTCATCATTACTCATTAACCATAATTTAAACTTACCAGTACCCTGTTGATCATTTTTATTAAACCAATTAACGAGTCTTTCTGTATTATGGTGATCGTAAGAGAGAAGATATGCTGATATTAGCTGTCTATTCAGCTGCATAATTTTATATATATTAACGTTATACTTCTCAGCATTCCTAGCAAGGATTTCAAAATTTTCATGCATAGTTTTTGCTTTTCTAAAAATTTGGGCTTTGATAATGCTCTTTGGTACGTAATTCATTAATTTAGTAACTATATCTTCTAAATAAGCTTTATTATTAATACTTCCATTAATCTCAGCTATTTTTTGAGCAATAACATCGTGCATTTCAAAGATCGGATTAGCTTCATGTGAGTCAATGTTAGATATTAAGGAAATTTTAGAGAGCTGATAAATATCATCATTCAATGTACTTTGATCATCCGTAATAAAACTTAGTAAGTCTTTTGAAAAACCTTGATTATTTATTAAGGCTATTTTATTTAGTAAATTTCTAGCACTTGGCTTTAATTCGTTGATAGTTAACATAATGTTCAATTGAATTCTATCTGTTGATTGTTGAATTTTTTTCTTATACCCGGCTTTATCTAAACCTTTTACATTATTTAATAATTGTGCTCCTTGTACTATCATGATAGGATAACCAGCAAATTCTTTGCTCAAGAATTCTACTACACGTCAATTCGGGATAAGGTTATAATTTAGAGGAAAGTCGAAATTGCAATTTATGGAAGGTTTATTTTTCTTAAGAGAATAGGCAACTAGTGTAGAAAGTATATGAACAAAAGCATTTATAGGGGATCTGTGTCTAGTATGCTCAAGGTTCATTTTGTTCTTTAAATAATCAAAAACTGTTTCAATTAAATTACGTTTTCTTAACATAATCTTCTCCTTTAAATCCATTAATTTATTTGGCATATTTTTCTTAATCCCATGCACCATTTTTAATCCTCTTTCATATAAACTGATGAATAAGTTTTGCTTAATACGTCAATTCGGGATAAGGGATAAGAAAAAATAAAGGAGATATAGGAGTTGCAAGGAGTTAATGCCTGTGATAAATGTTTTTTTTGGAAAAAAAAATAAACACAGGCATTAACTCCTTGCAACTCCTATATCTCCTTTATTTTTTCTTATCCCTTATCCCGAATTGACGTACTATGCTTGTTTGTCGATATTTAATTAAGTTATTTGTAAGCAAAGCTAGTTGTTTGACATGATCGACAAAATAAGTAACTGGTACAACAAAATTAAATATCTGGTTAGCCATTTGTTGTTGAGCTAATGAGTTAAGAGGCATTATTAATAATATTAATAGTATCAAATATTTATTCATTGTATTTTGTTAATAAAAGGTTTTAGAAAAACTAGATTATTAAGATTAACATGATTATGATTTATTTTGCAATCAAAATTATTTGTAATATAGTAAATTAATTGTAAAAACCGTCGGAAAGAACGAGCCTTTTAAGGTTAGTTATGTAATCTTACCTTGTTTTAAACTAATATTTTTAAATCTATAATTATCATCAAACAACTATAATACTTGACAAAAATAATAGTTCGACTAGTTTTAATTGTTATAAGATGCTCACCCCACAGCTATCAAATAGGTTTGTATAGAATTATATAAATCAATAATTTAACAACAATGTAAAATTTATGTCACATTTAAAATATAAACGGGTTTTGCTAAAAGTTTCTGGCGAAGCCTTAATGGGTGACAAGCAATTTGGTCACGAATATTCTGTAATATTAAGGATTGCTGAGGATATAAAGGAAGCAATAGATATTGGTGTACAGGTATGTGTGGTTGTTGGCGGTGGTAATATTTATCGTGGAACTAATTCTGCATTTGGTATTGAAAGAGCTGCCGGTGATTATATTGGTATGCTTGGTACGGTAATAAATGCACTTACTTTACAAAATATTATGGAAAGTTTAGGTGTTCATACTAGAGTCCTTTCAGCAATCCCCATGATGAGTATTTGTGAGCCTTATATACGTCGTAAAGCAAAAAGACATATAGAAAAAGGTAGAGTAGTAATTTTTTCCGGCGGAACTGGTAATCCATTTTGCACTACCGATAGTGCGGGTGTCCTAAGAGCCATTGAAATGAGTTGTGATTTATTATTAAAAGGCACTAAAGTTAATGGTGTATATGATTCCGATCCAACGAAAAACCCTAATGCAGTAAAATATTCCACTATCAGTTATACTGATCTTCTAAAAGAGAACTTACAAGTTATGGATATTGCTGCCGTTGCAGTGGCTAGAGAAAATAACTTGCCAATTAAGGTATTTTCAATTAGAGAGAAAGGTAACTTTGCAAAAGTACTGCAAGGAAAAGGTGAGTATACAAAAATTCAAGAAGATTAATAGATATGGATAAAACAACTATATATAAAGAGTTACAATCAAAAATGGATAGCTCGTTAAAAATATTGGATCACGAACTTAAGGGACTCAGAACTGGTCGAGCTTCAGTTAATTTACTTGATCCGGTATTGGTTGAAGCCTATGGAGATAAAATGCCTTTGTCACAAGTAGCAAGTCTTTCTACTCCAGATGCCAGGACTATCACGGTGCAAGTGTGGGATAAATCTATGATAAAAGCTGTAGAAAAAGCCATTACTGATGCAAATCTAGGTCTAAATCCATCATCAGATGGGCAATTAGTCAGAATTACCATTCCATTACTTACTGAAGAACGTCGCAAAGAGCTTGTTAAATTTGCTCACAAATATGGAGAAAATACTAAAATTGCATTGCGTAATATCAGAAGGGACGGTAATGAGGAGTTAAAAAAGTCAGAAAAAGACAATATCATAACTAAGGACGAACATCATAATTTTTCAGAAGAAATCCAAAAATTAACTGATGAGTATAGTAATAAAGTCGACTCGCATGTTAAGCAAAAAGAACAAGAAATAATGACTGTTTAAGTATATTCAATTCAGTGTCATACCTGCGTAAGCAGGTATCTAGATTCCGTACCGAAGCGGGAATGATGGTATGGACGAGTGAAGCGAAATATGCTTTACTTGTACGGAGTCAGCTGAAAAATAGTTTTCAGCTGCTCCAAATTAAATAATAATTTAATTAATAGATCCATACCATGATAAATAATAGCATAAAAAATACTATAATAGGAATAGATTTAGCAAAAAATAGTATGCACTTGGTGCAAGTCGATCAAAATGGCAAAAAAATAGGTTACCAAAAAGTTACAAGAGATGAGTTAATAGCCTATTTAAGCAATCTCGATAAAAGTTCATTGGTAGCTATGGAGGCATGTGGAGGAGCTAATTATTGGTCACAGGAAAT
>NZ_MWZE01000041.1 GCF_002259525.1 Rickettsia endosymbiont of Culicoides newsteadi
TGAGTAAAGAATAGTAACAATAAAGAGAACGAAAGTTAAAGAGTTAATGAATAAGTATTCTGAATAAAATCCGTAATTATGTCGAGGCTCTAGAAGCCGTGGGAATGAGAGGTCACTCAAGGATATTTATAAGAATGCAGAAACCATTATGGCACTCGATGCCGAATATATGACCGCTTCCTTTGTGGCTCTATTTTTTTATTTTCTTTCTTGACAAATTCACTCGTCCATATATGACAATATATAGGTTCAGTTAAGAAAATCGTCATTGCGAGCCACCGTAGGTGGCGTGGCAATCCATTTCTAATCACTTTTCTGGATTGCTTCGTCGACCTTACGGTCTCCTCGCAATGACGGTTTCTCAATTATTGTTTTCTTAAACTGACGCTTATACAATGACAACGAAGCCGTGGCAATAGCATTGAGACATTATATATCAAGTTTAATATACTATATATAATATTAATACAATATTTTTAATTGTATTATATGTATCATAGTTACTATCTTATGTCAATATATAGGTACGTAGATTATTTTAAGATAATTAAATTATTAATTTATTTATATAACCATGGCAATTTAAAAAGTTGCAAAAAAGTACAAAACGCTATTAGCGAGACCATTACATGGTCGAAGCAATCCACATTTATTAGATTGCTTCGTCGCTACTAAAGTAGCTTCTCGCAATGACGCCAAGCTATTTTCTATATGACTTTTAAATGCCATGCGTAAGGTGAGTTATTTATAATATGCCACCCCTGCTAACTCTTAATGTCACCCCTGCTTCGGTGCGGGGTCTAAACCACAACTGTTGAAAGTTAGAAGGTAAGCGGGTTTTAGATAGGTTTTCTGTCATTGCGAGACCACGTAGTGGTCGTGGCAATCCATCTTTGGTTACTTTTCTGGATTGCTTCGTCGACCTTACGGTCTCCTCGCAATGACTTATAAACCTACAACCCGTCATCATCGTAATGACGTTTTGGTAAAAATGCTCGTCATTGCGAGCGAACGTATGTGAGCGTGGCAATCAACATTCATTAGATTGCTTCGTCGTGCTTTAGCACTCCTCGCAATGACGGTTTTTCAATTATTGTTTTCTTAAACTAACGCTTATGCACAATGACGTGGGGGATGTTGTAAGCCTCATAGGTCATTACGAGAAGGGTGTGAATATTTTTTATAAAATATTCACAATAATACTTAGTGTACATTATAATTGGTGTATATTATACAAATTGGGTAGATAAAAACAATTATTCTTGTCCCGAATTAATGTTATTTATCGTTAACGTAATAGCCATCAGAAAGGTTAGTTTATATGCTAGTACAATATTTATTGGATCTTTATCATAAAGGCAATCAAGAAATTTTAATGTTAATAATTATGATAGTTTCAATCATTCCATTGATTATTTTTATTAAGACAATAATATTTTCAATGCTCAAAAACTATATTAATCAATGGCATCCTGATTATCAGAAAATATTTAAAAAATATTCTATATACACATATTTATTACATACATTACTAGCTTTATACCTTATATTTTGGGATAATATCTTACAGACATTTCCTACTTTATCTTGGATGATTAGCATCAAGAATGTTGCGATAATACTCTATACAGGTAGCTTTGTTACAATGCTAATCCTATCTCTTATCGATGCTTTTGCGGATATTTATCGAAGCAGACTGACAATTTCCATCCAATCATATTTAAGTTTATACACTCAAATATTAAAGATACTTATTATCTCGGTTGCTACCATTATCATTATTTCCAGCATTTTGAATGTTTCTCTTAGTGCATTTTTTACTAGCTTGGGAGCAGCAGCAGCGTTGTTAACCTTTCTATTTAAGGATACGGTTGTGGCTTTGCTAGCAAGCTTACAACTAATTTCGCAAGATATAATACGAATTGGTGATTTTGTTAGTATTAGTCAGTATAATGTTGAAGGTACCGTAGAGAAAATTACTATTACATTAGTTAAAATTAGGAATAATGATCAGACTATTTCAACAATACCGACATCTAGTCTTTTAACGACTAATGTAGTGAACTCACGTGGTATAACTGACTCAATGGCAAAAAGGATTCAGGGAGCAATCTGTATTGACATAAACAGTATTTTGTCGGTTTCGACTATAGCATTTATACAAGAGTTAAAAAAATCACCATATTTGCTAAAGGAAGTAATGGATAAAGTGGATTTAAAACAGCTAGATGATTATGTAACAAATATCAAGATATTTAGGCTATATATAAAAGAATATTTGAAAAATCACCCGATGATCTATCAACAAAATTTCACCTTTCTGGTGCGTCAGTTGACTCCAACCCCTAATGGTCTGCCAATAGAGTTATGTGTCTTTACCCATGAAACGAGGAAGGGGCTATTTGAAGATATCCAATCAGATATTTTTGATCATTTGATGGCGGTGCTACCTGATCTCAAATTAAAAATATTTCAAAATAGTAATAATTAAAACTGGATATAATAATGACTTTAGAAACCAAATTTAATTTAGCTTCTGCCTACCAAATTCTTGCAATTCTGGGCTTCGATGATCATACATATACCCATCTATCTGCAAGACCTAAAGGAGCTGACTATTACTATATTTATCCTTTTGGGTTAAGGTTTGAGGAAGTAACTAGCGATAATTTACTGCAAGTTAGTTTAGATGGAACAATTATAAAGGGCAATGAATATAATTATAGTAAAACCGGCTACGTTACTCACGGTAATATATACAAAGAAAGGTCGGATATTTTATCTATCTTTCATCTGCATACTCCAGCAATTGTTGCTGTATCATCTATGCGAGTAGGATTGATGCCAATAAGTCAGTGGGCACTACATTTTTATCAAAAACTATCTTATCATGAGTATAACTCTCTTATACTGACCTCCAATCAAACTAGTAAAATACTAGACGATCTTGGGCAGAATTATGTTATGTTTCTACGTAATCACGGAATATTAGCCTGTGGCAGGACAATACATGAAGCGATGTTTTATACTTATCATTTAGAGCAAGCATGTAAAACCCAATGTTTAGCATGTTCAACAAATCAGGAGTTAATCATACCATCTCCAGAAACTTGCAAGAAATCAGTGCAAGATTTATTGTCATTTGAGGAAGATTTAGGCAAACGTGACTGGATAGCTTGGCTTAATTTGCTCAAGACGGCTAGGAAAAATTTTTAATAGGTTTATGGTGAGAAAGCGACGCTCTTAAAATTAAATAGCCAGTTTAACTGAGGATGAATATATTTTATAATATAGTGAAATTAATATGACAGTAGAACTTTTTGATAATATATCAACCAAAAAAACTAATATTGTTAAAGATAACAATAAACCACCGAGAATGAGGGTAGGTACTGATGAATTCTATGACCTACTAATTAATAGTGATGTCTTTGTTGATAAAAGCCTAATGGTAAAAGAATTGCTAGAAGATAGTGGTAAAGTTATATTGATCACCAGACCAAGGCGTTGGGGTAAGAGCTTGAATATGAACATGCTCCATAAATTTTTTGAAATAGAGGTGGATGAGAGAGGTAAGCCTTTACCTGAAGAGGATAGAGTAAATAGTAAGCTATTTATCGGGGGTGAAGTAGATTTAGGACTAGTAACAGGTAGAAAGAAGTTACTTAAGAAGTTGAAAATAGCTCAGCACTCAGATGTAATATCTGAGCATCAAGGTCAATTTCCGGTGATTTCCATAAATTTTAAGGATGTTAAAGGCAGTAACTACCAAGAAATTGAAAATGGGATAAAAAATCAAGTAACTAATTTATTTACAAACCATCGATACTTAAAGCGTTATATAACAACAGATGAAAATTTACTAGATGAGGCACAAAAGGAAAAGTTAAATCGATATTTTACAGGAAAGCTTGATAAGGAAGACTTAAAAGATAGTTTACGGGTTTTGAGTGAAGTATTGTACAAACATTTTGGTCAAAAAGTTTACATATTAATCGATGAATACGATACGCCGATCAATAGTTCATACATTAAGTTTGGTAACAAGCCAGAAGAATTTGAACAGGTACTTGAAATGTTTCGCGGGATGTTTGGCAGTAGTTTAAAAACTAATCCTTATTTAGAGAAAGGCGTAATAACCGGCATATTACGAGTTGCTAAAGCTAATTTATTTTCGGATTTGAATAATGTTAGTGAATATAGCTTGCTTGATGAAGAATTTTCTAAGTTCTATGGTTTTACTCAAGCAGAAGTTGATGAATTGTTAGCAAAAGTACCAACAGCAACTAATCCTGAACAAATTAAAGCTTGGTATAATGGCTATAGTTTTGGCGGAGAAATCATCTATAATCCATGGTCAATTATGCAATGTTTGGCTCATAAAGGCAAGCTTGATCATTATTGGCTTGATAGCGGTGGCACTGGGCTTGTTGATAAAGCATTGTTATCAGATGAGATGCAGGAAGATTTACAGAGCTTAGCTGCCGGCAAGAGTATTATCTCACCGATTGTCAAACAAATTAGTTTTGCTGATATCAACAAGCCAGTAGGATTATTTAGCTTGTTGTTATTTAGCGGTTATTTAAACCCTATTGCTAAAAAACCAGAAGAAGATATTTACGAATTGTCGGTACCAAATAAAGAGGTACGATATATATATAATGCCAGAATGCTCCAATGGGTAACTGATCAGTTACAAATTGATCACTCTCGATATTATTCTTTTGCTACTTTGCTGCCGGCAGGTAAAATAGAACAGTTTAAAGAAAGATTGCAAGAATTATTGTTAAATGCTACTAGTTTTTACCAAACTGGCGAGAAAAAAGCTGAGCTATTTTATAGTGGTTTTATGCTAGGTTTGATTAATACCTTAGCTTCTGACTACATAATAGACAGTGAAAGAGAAACCGGTAGCGGTAGGGCTGATATTATGTTGATACCTAGAGCTGGAAAGCAAGACAACGCCATTATTATTGAATATAAAATATGTAAATCTCCTGATACTCTAGAATCTGTTGCCAGAGAAGGGCTAGAGCAAATAGCAAAAAAACGATATGATGCTAAAATAAAAGAATACTCCCATGTTCAAAAAATCATCAAAATATCTATGGCTTTTTGCGGTAAGGAAGTAGCACTAGAATACCAAATATAGTTAATTGAGAAGAAGTTGGTAGATATAGTCAATTCAGGGGAATTGGGTAGCAGGAGCGATGGAGCGACGCCTATATGTAATAGGAGAGCGACAACGTCACCAACTTCTCATCAATTGACTATAATGGTGTTATTGGTATTTTTTATTGTATATTAAGTAGTTTTTTATTGATTTTTAATCAAGGAAGGCATAAAGTTAGAGTCTGTTTTTTGTTTTTCGGAAAGCTCCTGAGGTTAGAGCGAAACTATCTTCTAACCTTGGTGGCTTGACATTACATAGTATCGTCTTCCAGAAATGCTATTATTTTTCCACATAGTAAATTAGACCTTATATCTTGAAAATCTAGAGTATGATACTCAACTCTTAATAACGTAAAATAATAAATTATGAATTTTATTGATGAAGCTAAAATATATTTAAAAGCGGGTAATGGTGGTGATGGAGCAGTTAGTTTCCATCGAGAGAAATATATTGATATGGGAGGACCTGACGGTGGAGATGGTGGTCGTGGTGGTAGCATTATTTTCAAGAGCAATTCTCACCTTAATACTTTAGTAAATTTTAGGTATAAACTACATTTTAAAGCAGATAATGGTGAAAATGGTAAAGGGTCAAACCGAACTGGTAAATCTAAACCCGCTTTACTCTTACAAGTACCAGTTGGAACACAAATATTTACGGAACATAATGATATTTTACTATATGATTTTACTGCAGATGAACAAATTTTTGAAATAATTAAGGGGGGAAAAGGGGGGCTTGGTAATAGCCATTTTAAGTCATCCATTAATCAAGCTCCGCGACGTAGAACTGAAGGTATCGTAGGAGAAGAAATGTGGGTAAATTTACAGCTCAAACTACTTTCAGATGTTGGTCTTATAGGTTTACCTAATGCAGGAAAGTCAACCTTTCTTGCAGCAACAACATCAGCCAAGCCTAAAATTGCTGATTATCCATTTACTACACTAAGCCCAAATCTTGGGGTTGTTTATGTGGATGATGAAGAATTTGTGATAGCTGACATCCCAGGCTTAATAGAAGGAGCCCATTTGGGACATGGGCTTGGTGATAAGTTCCTAAAACATATTGAGAGGTGTAATTTATTGATTCATCTGATATCAGCAACAAGTGATAATTTATTGGCTGATTATCAAACTATTAGGAATGAGCTTGAATCATATTCAAACTTATTAAAAAATAAGACAGAAATAATCTGTTTAAATAAGTGCGATGTTTTGTCAGAGGAAGAAGTTCAGGAAAAAATTACCGAGTTACAAAAAATTACTAGTGAAGAAATTTTTGTAGTTTCTGCCTATACAAGAAGTGGATTGAATATGATAATAAAAAAAGCTCTTGAAAACATAAAAAGTACCAGACTGTAAAATTAATCTTGTTAGACATTGTGAACAAAATCTAAATGAAGAATCTTCAATGAAAATAGCGACTTGGAATATTAATTCGATAAGAATGAGACTACAACATTTACGTGACTTTTTAACAGAAGTAGATCCCGACATTGTTTTACTACAAGAAATAAAGTGTGAGACTGAGAAATTTCCTTTTGATGAGCTATCGGATTTGGCGTATAACTTATATGTACATGGTCAAAAATCCTATAATGGCGTTGCTATTTTATCAAAATTTCCAGCTGATGAAGTAATAAAAGACTTCCCTACCATTAATTGTCTAGATCAAGCACGACTGATAGAAATCACTGTACAAACCCCAATAGGTTTTTGTAGCATTACTTCATTATATGCCCCTAACGGTTCATTGGTAGGTAGTGATAAATTTGAAATGAAATTAAGATTTTATGACGATTTAACTAATTATTTACAAGCCAAGAAATCTCTTGATACTAAGATAATAATTGGAGGAGATTTTAACATTGCTCCTTTTGATATTGATGTATACTCAGCAAAGGAGTTACAAAATACTACTTGTTTTACTAATGAAGAAAAACAACGATTGAGAATTATTCTAAATTCTGGGTTTGAAGATTTATATAGATTATCAAACCCTACTAAACAAGAATTTTCTTGGTGGGATTATAGAGCAGGTTGTTTTGAGCAAAATAAAGGTATGCGTATTGATATGATACTTGCCTCGAGCAATGTTGCCGATTATTTAGATAATTGCTACATGTATTATAATTTACGAGCTAAAGTTAAACCTTCTGATCATATACCCGTTGTTGCTATCGTAAATTCAGGAGAATTTGGGGCTAGGAGCGATGGAGCGACGCCTATAAGTAATAGGCGATAATCAAGTTTTTTTGCAGAATTTAGTTAACTTACTGTCATACCTGCGTAAGCAAGTATCCAGATTCCCGCCTACGCGGGAATAACAACTTTTCTGTTGGAACAAATGGGCAAATACTATTTGGCTTAACTATATAACAAATTACCAAACAGAAGGAGAGAATTTTGCCAAAAAAACATAACCTAATAAATTATGACTATAATGCCTATAGCACTGTAAGAAGGCTAATAGTTGACCATATAAGACCATATCTAAAACAGATTGGGATAGCAGTATTGTTTATGGTAGTTAACGCTTGCTGTAATGCTTATATTGTTGAATTAGTCCAACCAACCATTGACCAAATATTTTTAACACATCATCGTCAAATGTTATTATTTTTACCGTTAATGGTAGTACTAACATTTACTATTAAAGGTATTGCTGAATATTATTCAAGTTATTTAATTAAATTTGTTGGTCAGAGAATTTTAACTGATTTGCAAATTAAAATGTATGAACATTTATTATTTGCTGATATTCTATTTATTCAGTCTCAATCATCGGGGCGTTTAATATCACGTTTTACTAACGATATTTCGATGATGCGTGGTGCAGTATCGAATATACTGGTATGTTGTGCCAAACATTTTTTAACAGTACTAGGTCTGATCATAGTGATGTTTAGGTTAGAACCTAAGCTATCTTGTATTGTATTTATGGCATTTCCAGCAGCAATTTATCCAACACAACAATTAGGACGGAAAATTCGCAAAATATCCGGTCAAGCTCAAGAGGAATTAGCTAATTATACTTCAAGGTTAGATGAGACTTTTGGGTCAATTAAAATTGTTAAGTCTTTCTTAGGAGAGAAAATTGAAAGCAATCGAGCTTTATTGATTTCCAGCAATATTTTACGTTTTCTAAAAAAAACTGCCAAATTGGATGCACTGATCTCACCGCTTATGGAAATATTAAGTGGTATAACAGTTGGTGGGCTTATTTGGTATGGTGGATTGTTAGTCATAGAAGGAGAGACTACTCCAGGAGCACTTTTTGCTTTTATTACAGCCTTTATCACAGCGTATAGACCTTTTAAGAGTTTGGTGTCTTTAAATATCAACCTACAAGAGGGAATTGCTGCGACAAGAAGAATATTTAATATTCTAGATACTGAGCCTGTTATTAAAGATAGTGTAAATGCTCAAACTGTTCCGTTAGTTAATCCATCAGTAGTTTTTAACAATGTAGAGCTAAAATTTAATAATAAAGTAGCTTTAAAGCATCTGAATTTACAATTAATGCAAGGAAAGACTACAGCTGTTATAGGACGTTCTGGTAGCGGCAAAACTTCATTAGCTAATTTATTAGTAAGATTTTATAACCCAACTAGTGGGCAAATTTTAATTGATGATTACGATATTAAAGATATAAAAATTGACTCTTTAAGACGGCAAATCTCTTTAGTAACACAAGATACTACATTATTTGACACTAGCGTTGCAGAAAATATTGCTTATGGTAACCCAGATGCCACTCGCAGTGAAATTATTACTGCGGCAAAATATGCTGATGCTGATGAGTTTATTTCACAGCTCCCATTCGGTTATGATACGATGATTGGTAATCAAGGTTCAACGCTTTCAGGTGGGCAGCGTCAACGTTTAGCGATAGCTAGAGCCTTTTTGAAGCCAGCAGCAATTTTAGTTTGGGATGAGGCAACAAGTTCGTTAGACCAAAATTCTGAGCGATTAATTTTAAATTCTTTAGTAAATCTTCGTAAAGGTAAGACTACCTTAATTGTCACCCATCGTTTATCGAGTATTAAGGATGTTGATCACATAGTTGTTATGAAATCTGGTATGATATTTGAGCAAGGAACTCACTCACAGCTTATAGAAAATAAAGCCGAATATTATAAATTATATCATAAAGAATTAGGAGAGGGGGAGAAGTGATAAGGTTAATATAGAAAAATAAATATACTACTATGATTTTAAGATTGAGATTGTGGTTAAGTTATTTAATATAAGGTTTATAAAAATTGATTTACAAATGTACAAATTTTCTTTCATTGATTTATTTGCTGGGATCGGAGGATTTAGGATTGCGTTGCAGTCAATAGGTGGAAAGTGTCTTTTTTCATGCGAAATAAATGAACATTGCCAAAAAATGTATCAAGAAAATTTTGGTGAAATTCCAGCTGGAGATATCAAAACAATAGATCCAAATGATATACCGGAGTGTGATGTTTTATGTGCAGGATTTCCTTGCCAACCCTTTAGTATTTCAGGTAAAAAAATGGGATTAAAAGATGAACGTGCAAATGTAATTGAATCAATATTTAATATCGTAAACCATTCAAAGCCTAAAGTTGTAATGCTAGAAAATGTGAAGCATTTATTACATCATAACAATGGTGAAACGTTGCAACACATTGTATCAAACCTTAATAAGATAGGCTATAACATTTCTTACAATATACTAAATGCAAAAAATTTTGGAGTTCCACAAAATAGAGAAAGATTAATTATTATTGCAAGTTTAAATGGTAAGTTTGATTTTTCTAAGCTTAAAAAACAAAAAAGTATAAAAATTCATGATATTTTGGATCAAGAAGGGGATTTTGAATTTCTAGAATCAGATGAATATAAAATTATAGAGAATCCAACTAGACAACAAAGTGGTTTAATATTTTGTGGATATAGGAATAAAAAGATAAGAAATAAAGGAGTTAGGGAGGGAACTGAGCATTTATCTAGAGTTCACAAACAACCAAACAGAATATATTCAATTGAAGGTACGCACCCAACATTATCATCGCAAGAAACTTCGGGGCGTTATTGGATATTACTTAATAATGGACGTGTAAGAAAACTAACAATAAATGAGTGTTTTAAAATTATGGGATTTCCTGAAGACTATAAACTAAAATCTTCAATATCTGAGTTATATAAACAAGTTGGAAATTCTGTATGTATTCCAAAGGTAAGAATTATAGGAGAAGCTATAGTTGAACAATTACTGTGATTTATTGAGTTTATTATTTAATTTACGTCAATTCGGGATAAGGGATAAGAAAAAATAAAGGAGATATAGGAGTTGCAAGGAGTTAATGCCTGTGATAAATGTTTTTTT
>NZ_MWZE01000042.1 GCF_002259525.1 Rickettsia endosymbiont of Culicoides newsteadi
TTCTTTGAATTCTAGAGCTATGTTTAGCTTCACTCTTAATTCCAAGTGCCATGTTTTTACCGCTAACGGAGCAATTCTCAATTAGACTCATAATCATTCCAGAAAGACATTCTAGCCTTGATTTTTTCCAAGAAAAGTTTAGTATCAGTGACTGAAGTAGTATATTGTGCATAGTCAGAAAATACACTCTTATACTACTTCAACCTCCCATATACAATACCTTTGCAGAGTATTTATTACAAAAATTGTAGGGTACTATGGATAATATTATAGGTAAATAGAAATTTAATAGATTCTAATCCGGAATATGCGAAAGAATGATAATATTGATGGTAAATAAGACGAACCTTAGCTTACGAGAAAACTGAAATAGTCAATGGCTCGTTAGAAGTCGATGAAATGATAAGTATAAGTTTGTAAGCCAGCGAATTCCATCAGGGCTATAGGGTAAATTTAAGGTAATTTATTAACTATAAGCCGGATACATGACTGCATTCGATTTTTTTGCTGTTATATATTATTTTTTTCTTGCATTATCGGGTAAGTCCATACATGACTATAGATGCTGGTTTCAGGCAAGATACTTTAAAAGTAGTATATGGTCAACGTCTATTAGCGAAGACTGCGTAAGCTTCAACCGTCATTACGAAAAAGACCTTAGGTCGACGAAGCAATCCATAAAAATAATCAAAAATGGATTGCTTTATCGGCTTATACTTTTTTGCAATAACAGAGTAATGTTAGTCAGGTTAGCTATACATTCTTTCTTGCTTATTTTTGTATAACAGCTGCGACTTCGTCTGCAAAGTTTTTATCTTCTTGTTTTATACCTTCACCTAGTTCATATCTTATAAACTGAGTAATTTTAATTGGAGTTCCTAATTCTTTTGCCATATTATCAATAACTTGAGAAATTGTTAATTTGTCGTCAAATAAAAAGTTTTGCTCAAGCAAAACAACTTCTGCAAGAAACTTACGTATTCTACCTTCAACCATTTTTTCAATGATATTATCAGGTTTACCAGAAGCTTTGGATTGTTCAAAGAATATATTTTTCTCGCGTTCAACTAAAGTTTGATCTAGACTAGATACATCAAGGCTATAGGGATTATTTGCTGCTATATGGGTAGCGATTTTTTTTCCCAATTCTAGAAGCTTAGCTTTTTCTTTACTAGTCGATTGTAAACCAACAATAACAGAAATTTTACCTAGCCCCTCAACAACAGTGTTATGTACATAGGATGCCACCACCCCTTCTGAGACCTGTAAGACATCCACGCGACGTAGATTTAAATTTTCACCAATTGTAGCAATATTGTCTAATATTTCTTCATCAACTGATCTGCCTGTTGATGTTTTTGCTAATTTTAGTGACTGTAAATTTAGTGCTTGTAAATTACTTTGATGCAAAGCTAATGTCGCGATATTTTTAACCAATTGTTGAAATTTATCATTTCTTGCCACAAAATCTGTTTCTGAATTTACTTCTATAATAACTCCAACATTATCTTTAATATGCACTGCTGTTAGTCCTTCAGCAGCGACTCTATCTGATTTTTTTGCTGCAGCTGATAATCCTTTTTTTCTTAACCAATCAACAGCTGTTTCAAAATCTCCTTTTGTTTCAAGCAAAGCATTTTTGCAGTCCATCATTCCTGCACCAGTTTTTTCTCTTAATTGTTTTACAAGTCCAGCATTTATCATTTTATTCTCCTTAATTAAAGGTTATATAGTTAACCCCTCTAGTATTTATCAATAGACCTCTTGCATAACCTAATCTAATTGGTAATTTTGTTGTCAAAACTCGTCTTCGTTCCTCACGTACATCTTAGTACGCTGCGGTACTCGACTTCGTTTTTCCTAAAAATTCCTCAATTATCTTTAGGTTATGCAAGAGGTCTATTGTCATCCCTGTAATGGGGATAAAATAATACTCAAATCCCTGAGATATTATAGATTCCCGCCTACGCGGGAACGATACCCTTATTTGGTTAGCACGTCCAGTTACTTTACTGTCGCAGTAACTTCTGCAATTTCCAAAGCTGTTTCAAACTCTGACTCTGCTGTTTTTTGGTTAGTTGCCTCTTGGTTATTTAGGTCAGAAGTTTTAGAAAATTTCTTAGTCGGTTTTAATTTAGTAATAGCTTTGATATTGGTATTTTTTTCTTCATGAGTAGCTATGCTTCCTAAATCAACACCAGATGCCACTAAAGCTTCTTCTATACCAGCCAGTACAGCATCGGCAAACAAGCTACAATAAAGTCTAATAGATCTTATTGCATCATCATTACCAGGAATAGGGTGATCTATATTATCTGGATTAGAATTAGTGTCAACAATGGCAATTATTGGTATGCCTAATTTTACTGCTTCTTGAATTGCCAAATGCTCTTTATTAGTATCAATTACCACCAGCAAATTTGGCTTTGTCTCAATATGTCTAATACCACCTAAGGATTTTAGTAATTTATCCTTTTTACGGGTCATTTCCAATATTTCTTTTTTGGTATAAACAGAATATTCCTCTTCATTTTCCAGAACTTTTTCAAGGCTATCTAGCTTTTTTATTGAGCCAGAAATTGTTCCCCAGTTGGTTAACATACCACCAAGCCATCTGTGGTTAACGTAATATTGCCCACATTTTTCTGTATACTCAGCTATTATATCACTAGCTTGTACTTTGGTGCTGACAAATAATATTTTACCATTTTTCTTAACAGTCTCATATATTACATTGAGAGCCGTTTGCATTAGAGCGGCAGTTTGTTGTAAGTCAATTACATGAATATCATCTCTGATGCCATAAATATAAGGTGCCATTTTTGGATTCCAGCGTGAGGTTTTATGACCAAAATGCACCCCAGCATCAAGTAATTCTCTGACATTAACAGCTTTTATTTTAGACATTATTTAATCTCCTTGAAATGTTAGTTATGTACCTACATTAGCAGTAGGTACTCCTCCGTAAGAGTTGATACCAAAGAAATTGGACTAACAACTGAACTCTTACGTGTGAATTTTGCTTGTTATTATTTTTAAGCAGAGTTAATTATATATTTAATCAATATATTTGCAAGGGATATATCGCTAAATTGTCGATAAAATTCCTGTTTACAAGATCATAAAAATTCTATACAATTAAAAGTTTAAATCAATAAGATTTTTATGATTATCCTTGGTATCTGTAAAAAGATACACTTACTGGTAACCTTATTGATGAGAAGTTGGTGACGTCGTCGCTCAATGCTCGTATTACTATAGGAATTATCCTAACCCCAACTTCTTATCAATTGACTATGTCTTATTAAAATAATTTATGATAATTATTCTATACAGCAATTAATTTATAACTTTTTAATGTGTTATGATAAAAATAGGCAATATTCAGCTACCTCATTCGGTGATATTAGCCCCAATGTCAGGGGTTACTGATTTACCATTTAGAAAATTAGTACGAAAATTTGGTGCAGGTCTGGTAATCTCTGAAATGGTTGCTAGTAGGGCAATGATTATTGAAACAAGGCAATCTTTACAAAGATGTGCGATTATTCAAGATGATGCTACTGGTTCATGCGTACAGATTGCTGGATGCGAACCCGATATAATAGCAGAATCAGCTAAAATGAATGAGGATATGGGAGCCAAGATTATTGATTTAAACTTTGGTTGTCCAGCTAAAAAAGTAGTTGGCGGCTATTCTGGTTCTGCTTTAATGCGAGATGAGAAATTAGCGGCAAAAATCTTAGAAACTACAGTAAAAGCAGTAAAAATCCCAGTAACTTTAAAAATGCGTACTGGCTGGGATGAGCAAACTAAGAATGCCCCAAATTTGGCAAAAATAGCCTATGATGCTGGTATACAAATGATCACCATTCATGGTAGGACAAGATGCCAGTTTTATTCTGGTCAAGCAGATTGGGAATTTATACGACAGGTTAAGGATGCGGTAAAGATTCCCGTTATCGCTAATGGAGATATTACTTCCTTGTCTAAAGCTAAGGAATGCTTACAAAAATCGGGGGCTGATGGTATAATGGTTGGTCGGGGAGTATATGGTAGACCGTGGTTTATTTCTCAAATAGCCCATTATCTTGCAACAGGAGAAGAACTACCCTCCCCTTCAATGGCAGAGCAGTTAGAAGTGATATTAAGTCATTATGATGCCATGCTAGAGTATTACGGGAACGATACCGGCGTTCAGCTAGCGAGAAAGCATATAGGTTGGTATAGTAGTGGTTTAGCGAATTCAGCAGAATTTAGAGGTGGGGTTAATATAATGCTTGATCCCTTTAAGGTTAAAGACAAGATAACTGAATTTTATGAAGGTATTGTGCAGAAAAGTGTGTAAATTTCAAAGATACTGGTGGGCGATGAGAGACTTGAACTCCCGACATTCTCGGTGTAAACGAGATGCTCTACCAACTGAGCTAATCGCCCGCTTCTTCAGCTTAAGGCAGATATTGCCACATTTCCTCAGAAAAATCAAGTTATTTCTAAAATTATTTAATTTTAAAATAATAAAAATGTTAAAGACCACTTAATAATTACCCAATAAATGGGTTGTATCAATAAGAATTGAATTGGACTTTGGACAAAAGGTATTGTGTATAGCTAACCTATTAAAATTTTAGGTCGTAAAGATATCTAATTAATCTATAGTACTAATAGTCAATTGATGAGGAGTTGGTGACGTTGTCACTCGTCGCTCGCCTATTACTTATAGGCGTCGCTCCATCGCTCCTAGCCCCAAATTCCTCTGAATTGACTATACTACCCAATTCCCCTGCATTGACTATATAAAAATTTGGTGCAGTATATGATTGGTTTCCGATAAAAAATAGCATTAGAAAATTATTAGATAAAGGAGGTTCTGTATTTAAGGCAAGTTGCAGAACGTTAAAAATATTGTATAATGGACTGAAGATGTAAAACATAATTTGGTAAATTTTTATGCAAATTGAATCATTTAATGAAGCTTTATCAAGGATAGGAAAAGCTGTACTAAAAAATGATGACATGATAATTGAAAACGACGATAAGGCAAAACCATTTGTAAAATGGGTAGGTGGAAAAAGAAGTTTAATAAAAGAATTATCCTCAAGAACGCCACAAACTTATAAAAGCTATTATGAACCATTTGTAGGGGGAGGAGCGCTTTTGTTTGCTCTTGCTCCAGCTAGTGCAACTATATCAGACATAAACCTAGATTTAGTTATTACATATGCTGTGATTAAAAATAAACCTCAAGAATTAATAAAGCTACTGGCAAAACATAAAGTAAATCATTGTGAAGAGTATTATTACAAAATCCGGAAACAATTTATTAATGATAATGATATAGAAGTTGCTGGACGTTTCATATATCTTAATAAAACCTGTTATAATGGGCTTTATAGAGCCAATAACAAAGGTGAATTTAATGTGCCTATGGGAAAAAATCCAGCAATAGTTGATGAGACAACTATAATAGCTTGTAGTAAATTACTACAAAATGTTGATATAAAACATCAAGATTTCAGCGAAATTTCTCCAAATAAAGGTGATTTTGTTTATATTGATCCCCCTTATCATCCTATAATTAATGCATCGTTTACTAAATATACCAAACTTGATTTCACAGAAACAGATCAGATAAAACTTTATCAAAAATGCAAAGAGTTAAACGATAAGGGTGTATATTTTATGCTTTCAAATTCTAATATTCAGTTTATAAAGCAGATGTATAAAGATTTTTATATAGAGATTATTGAAGCACCACGCACTATTAATTGTAAAGCTAATGAAAGGAAAAATGCAGAAGAGGTTTTGATTAGAAATTATGAATAAAACACAAGGTGGATCAATTGCCAATAAAACAGGAAATGAACTTGAGGTATTTATAAATAATCGTCTTGTTAGGGAAGGTTAAGTTTTATGGAAACTTAAAAGGTGTTTTTAGTATGTCTGAATTTACAACTTGGACAAACAAAATATCTAATATAATATGTCCTACTAACTATTTAAAAACTACAAGTAAATATATAAAAAATAAAGGAATTAAGGATTATGTCGTATCAATATGTTTATGTTATGAATGGTTTAAGTAAAACCATCAACGGTAAACAAATTTTAAAGGAAACTTATTTGTCCTTCTTACCAGGGGCAAAAATTGGTATTATTGGTCCAAATGGAGCAGGTAAATCTACTCTTCTAAAAATCATGGCAGCTATTGATAAAGAATATGATGGTGAGGCTTTTGTGGCTAATGGGGTTAAAGTTGGTTATTTAGCTCAAGAGCCATATCTTAATCCTACTCTAAATGTTTTCGATAATGTTATGGAAAGTTTAAATGATAAAAAAGCCTTAATTGACGAATTTAATGAAATAAGCAATAAATTTGCTGAAGAAATGTCCGATGATGAAATGAATGAACTTCTAGCAAAACAGGCTGATCTACAGGAAAAAATAGATAGTTGTGATGCTTGGAGCTTAGAGCGAGAAATAGAAATTGCTATGTTTGCATTAAGATGTCCAGATAAAGATGCCGATGTTACAAAAATCTCGGGTGGTGAAAAAAGGCGAGTGGCATTATGTAAACTTTTGCTAGAAAAGCCTGATATGTTATTACTTGATGAACCAACAAACCACTTAGATGCTGAATCGGTCTCTTGGCTAGAAAATTACTTAAAAAATTATAAAGGCACAGTAGTAGTTATTACCCATGATCGATATTTTCTTGATAATGTAACGGATTGGATATTAGAAGTGGATCGAGGTAGATGTGTTCCATGGCATTCTAACTACAGTGCTTGGCTTGAACAAAAGCAAGCAAAATTAGAAAATGAAGATAAAGAAGATGATGATAGGAATAAACAATTAAAACGAGAACTTGAATGGATACGCCAATCACCAAAGGCAAGGCAATCAAAAAGCAAGGCTAGAATTACTGCCTATCAAGATCTGTTACTCAAACAAAAAGAACAAAAATCAAGCGTGGCACAAATTATTATACCTAATGGTCCACGTCTAGGCGATTTAGTCATAGAGGCAGAACATATAGCAAAGAGATATGATGATAAGGTACTGTTATCAGATTTTAGTTTTAAGGTGGTTCCAGGGGCGATTGTTGGTATTATAGGTTCAAATGGAGCCGGCAAATCTACCTTATTTAATATTATCACTGGTAAAACCAACCCAGATCACGGTTCTATTAAATTAGGACAAACTGTTAAACTTGGTTATGTTGATCAATCAAGGGATAGTTTAGATGATAACAATACTGTGTGGCATGAAATTTCTTCAGGTCTTGAGGAGCTACAACTTGGTTCTAGATCAATGAAAAGTCGTGCTTATTGTGCAGCCTTTAATTTTAGAGGGGGCGATCAACAAAAGAAAGTAGGACAACTTTCTGGAGGTGAACGTAATAGGGTACACATAGCCAAATTATTAAAAGAAGGAGCTAATGTTATCTTACTTGATGAACCATCGAATGATCTGGATGTTGACACATTACGAGCCTTAGAAGATGCTATTTTAGATTTTGCTGGATGTGTATTAGTGATAAGCCATGATCGTTGGTTTTTAGATAGAATAGCAACCCATATTATTGCTTTTGATAAAGATGGAAATGCTACATGGTTTGAAGGAAATTACCAAGATTATCATGATTATATGATTAATTTAACAGGTGAAAATGTTATTAATCCTAAATATCGTCATAAAAAATTAGTATAAAATATGTCTATAGGAGAAATATTAGTGGTTATGTTAGTAGCAATGATAGTAACAAAGCCAGAAGATATTCCTATGATTATAAAAAAAATCCAAGAATTTAAATTATACTGTTCAGCAGTCAAAAATCAGGCATTAACATATATTACAAAAGATTTAAAAATTGATAATGATATTGTAGAAAATGATGTTGAGCAGTTGAACTTTTATTTAGAAAGAATTATTAATATCCAAGGATATTATGATGGTAATTATTCCCTAAATGAACTTAAAGTAAAATATGATAAGCTTATAAAAATAAAAAGTACAGAATATGGGAATATATTGGAAAATCATAAAAAATAATAAATTTTTTCATATGCTATTAGTGCTAGCTTATTTTGTGCTATAGTCAATTGATGAGAAATTGGGGACGTTATCGTAGGCAGCCTCCTAGCTCCAAATTTTCCTGAATTGGCTATATAATTATAGAATCTGTTTAACTCTTATTAGGTGTATCTTGTTTAAGAAAATACTAAAAATAAAATTTATTTGTGTAACTATTACATTGATTCTACTAGTCAGTGGAATCAATTTTTGTATATTTTACTTATTTGCCCCTGGGGAACTTGTAGAAAACAAGACGGTAATAATCAAACCTAGATTGTCAACTGATCAAATTTCTATGACATTAAATGATCATAACATCATTAAATATCCTGCTTTATTTGCCTTTCTTGCCAAAATATATTCATTAAAACATTCTATAAAGAGTGGGGAATATATTTTTACTCAAAATATTTCTCCTATGCAAACTCTAAGGATATTATCCAGTGGTAAATCAATTATTCATAAAATGCTTATACCTGAAGGTATGCTTGTCCATGAAATAATAAAAAAAATTAATAGCGAAGAACGATTAATGGGAGAGATTATAGGAACAATTCCGGAAGGATTTTTAATGCCATCTACCTATTTCTTTTCATATGGCGATCAAAAAGAGCAAATCATTGATAAAATGCGAAAATTAATGTCTTTACAGCTCGACAAAATTATGGAAAAATTATCACCTGATTCTCCATTAAAAACTCGCCTTGATGTATTAATCTTAGCATCCATTGTGGAGAAGGAAGCTAGCTTAAACTCCGACAAACCTTCAATTGCCGCTGTATTTCTAAATCGCCTAAAAAAACATATGAAACTACAATCAGATGTAACAACAATTTATGCTGTAACACTTGGGAAAGATAAACTAACAAGACCATTAACTAAAAAAGATTTTGCAATGCAATCGCCTTATAATACATATTATATTGCTAATTTACCAGTTGGAGCTATTTCTTGTCCTGGAATAAAATCTCTAGAATCTGTAGTAAATCCTGCTAAAATTGATTCATTATATTTTGTTGGTAACGGTGCGGGAGGGCATAATTTTTCTAATAATTTTAATGATCATAGTAAGCACGTTAAGGCTTATCGTAAAACTTTGAAGGAACCTTAAGCATGGATAATACTGAATTTGCTAAATTAGCTGAACAAACTATATCTTTAATTGCAGAGATAATTGAAACAGAAGATAAGGATTGCCTTATCGATATTGATTTCCAGGGTGATATTTTAACTTTAACTACCAACCAAGGCATATTTGTTATTAATAAACACTCAGCTGCTAAGGAAATTTGGCTATCTTCGCCAATTAGTGGTCCTTACCATTTTTATTACACTACTGGTATAGCCAATTCAGGAGAATTTGGTACTAGGAGCGATGGAGCGATGTCTATAAGTAATAGGCGAACGATGAGTGACGACGTTACCAATTTCTCATCAATTGACTATAGATGGCAATCAAAATCATCTGATGATTTGATTGATATTTTACAACAGGAGCTAAAAATTAATTTCAAAAATACTTCGAAAACTTAACACTCGATAATCAAATTTTTTTGTAGATTTGAATAAAATGCAGGACAAAATTCGTCATCCCTTACCTTAGTGTCACCCTGCTTCGGTGCGGGGTCTAGATCACAACTGTTGAAAGTTAGAAGAGGAAGAGGTTTTAGACCGAATAGTTTAAAAGTCGTATGTGGTCAACGTCTATTAGCGAGAAAGACCTTAGGTCGACGAAGTAATCCATAAAAGTAACCAAAGATGGATTGCTACGACCTACTTGCGTGGTCTCGCAATGACAGAAAACCTATCTAAACCCGCTTTACCTTCTAACTTTCAACAGTTGTGGGGTCTAGATTCCGCACCGAAGCGAGAATGACAATGAGAAGAAGCGGGAATGACGAAAAAGTTAGGTGTTACCCTTTACCTTAGTGTCACCCCTGCTTCGGTGCGGGGTTTAGATTCCCGCCTACGCGGGAATGATGGTATGGACGAGTGAAGCGAAATATGCTTTACTTGTACGGAGTCAGCTGAAAAATAGTTTTCAGCTGCTCCAAATTAAATAATAATTTAATTAATAGGTTCATACCATGATAAATAATAGCATAAAAAATACTATAATAGGAATAGATTTAGCAAAAAATAGTATGCACTTGGTGCAAGTCGATCAAAATGGCAAAAAAATAGGTTACCAAAAAGTTACAAGAGATGAGTTAATAGCCTATTTAAGCAATCTCGATAAAAGTTCATTGGTAGCTATGGAGGCATGTGGAGGAGCTAATTATTGGTCACAGGAAAT
>NZ_MWZE01000043.1 GCF_002259525.1 Rickettsia endosymbiont of Culicoides newsteadi
ACAAATTGCAGCTTGAAAAATGCAAAAATGGGAAACAAAATTATTATTTTTTTGTCTTGATTTTTCAGTCCAGTATCACTAATTAGTTATCGCAGGCAACCTCCTAGCCCCAAATTTTCCTGAATTGACTATATCTAAAATCTCAAATCTTGCCTATAAGATAGGAAATGATTTTGAAAAAGAGATTGTCATGAGCAAGGGATAGCACAACTTCTATAGTAATCAATATTATAATGATCCATTCAAGTCTAGTAGAGTGTTTACAGTTTAAGTCATTTGACAAAATATTGTAAAGTTCATGAATCATATTTAGTCGATTATTAAGAATATTCTGACGAATTTGAATATCTTGGAACTCTGCAGTCATTAAGTATAAAGGTTCGTAACTAGGACGACGCCAAAAGAATTCAGGAGTATCCAGTATATCGCTGTGTAAATTAATTGAATATCGTTCGTTAAATAATATCCCAATTTGTTGAGATATTTCTTTTTTGGAAAGTGATACACTACCTGTACTGGCTAGTTCTTGTTGAATTGGGGTGGTTTTTACAATTAGATTACTTACCGATTTTTCTAGTACACTAAGCTTAACTGACTGAGCTAAAGCATGCGAGATAGATAATTTTATAAAAGTTGATTTATCGGCAAGAATGATTTGGTTTTTTTCTTCATCGATAAATGTTTTACCAGTAGCTTCATCATAATCAAAATAAATAAAGTCGGAAACTAGCTCGTCATTTTGATTAGTTTTAAGAGCTGCTATTTCTGCAAGGAGCATTTTTTCTTGGCTTTCTTCAGCTCCCCATATAGTAACGCAACCGAAAGGGAAAAAGAAAACATCGATAGGATTTAAATTTTCCCCTTGTTCTTTTTGAATATATAGTACATCATCGAAATATTTAGGTTCAAGACCGATTTTATTGAGGTTTATTACTAAATCGTTCATTTTGTATTCAGAAGTAGTACAGTAGGAAGTGCATCTCATATAATAAATAATTTATGGCAAACAATTGTTGCTTCATTATGCTATAGTAGTTATAAAAGTTACAAAGTCAATTAAAATGTAATAGTTGGTAGTTATGTATGAAATATTAACAAATAGATCAATCATTGAAGTTTCTGGTGATGATGCGATGAATTTTTTGCATAATTTGATCACTAATGATATAAAAAATAACGATTATTGTTATAGCTATGCTCTAACTAACCAAGGGAGATATTTGTTTGATTTTTTTGTATTGAAATTATCGGCAACGAGGTTTTTTATTGATATAAATATTAATCAGTCTGATTTATTTAAAAATCACTTAGTGCATTACAAGTTACGTGCTAAAATTGAAGTGAATGACTTAACTAACGCCTATCAGGTTATTTACTCAAAGCAGCAATTGCCACTTAATAGCCACCAAGACCCTCGTTATAACCAACTTGCTTTTCGTTCAATTATTAATAAAGATGATTTTTTAACAACCACCAGAATAGAAGGCTTATATCAGCAGGATAAATATAATTTTGCCATAGTTGATGGCTATGATGATTTAATTGCCAATAGGTCTATTCCCATCGAATATGGGGCTGAGGAGTTAAATGCTATAAGTTACAGTAAGGGTTGTTATATTGGGCAGGAAGTTGTTTCCAGAACAAAATACCAAGGAGTTGTAAGAAAAAAAATATTTAAATTATCCATTAACATAGATTCCGGTAATACTGGTAGTTTAGATATCGTGAAAGGCGATGAAATTATCGCCAATAATACAAGAATTGGCGTAGTATGTTCAGCTTATCAGAACATGGCAATAGCTTTAATTAGGGTGGATGATTATTATTCATTAGCAGATACAGTTATTACTGTAAGAAACTTACCAGTTTCTTTGGCTGCTCCACCTTGGCGTTATAGCTAAGCCGATTAGCTATATATTCAAATGATTTGAGTATAATTGTGTCTATACTGGGGTTAAGCCTAATTTTGCATAACCACCACATATTTTTACAATGTTCTCTAACTCTTCTAATGCTGTACTACTTGCATCTGCTATTTTCTCTTTTTGATACGCTAATGCATATGTAGCATAATGTAGTGCTACTAATTCAGCTGCTAAAGTAGCATTTTTCTCGGCAAGTTCGTGTAATAATTCTCTTTCTTTAGCTAGCAAGTTAGTTAATGATTGCAATTTAGCAGTTGTCTGCTCAAGAGCATTAATATCCTTGGACAATTCATCTTCAAGCTCTTCAATGGTTGGTAAGGATGTTTTAATATTTTCTGGCAAGCTTTCAGCCAACTTATATTCAGCAAGCCCAATCGGCTTAGTCATGTCTCGCAGTGCATATTCAGCCTTGATTTGTTCTCCTTTATCTTTACAAAGAATTAAGCCTATAGATGGATTATCTCCCGGCTGCTTTAATAAATCGTCAACAGCTGATAAATAGAAATTCAATTGTCCTACATCACGAGGAGAAAATTTACCTGTCTTGAGTTCAATAATAATAAAGGCTCTGAGTTGCAAATGATAGAACAACAGATCAACATAATAGTCTTCATTTCCTATTGACAATTTATATTGTCGTCCTACAAAGGAAAAGCCTGCTCCAAGTTCAAGAAGAAATTTCTCCATGTGAGAAACTAATGCCCTTTCAACTTCTCTCTCATGAGCTTCATCGCCTATGCTGAGGAAGTCAAAAATATATGGATCTTTTAGAGTATAATGGGCTAAATCTGACTGCGGGGATGGTAGTTTATCTTTAAAATTTGTTATAGCTTGATTTTGACGTTTATGTAGAGCTAATTCAATTTGCATAACCATTACATTTCTTGACCAACCATATGCAATGGCGTGTTTAATATAAAACAAACGAGTTTCTTTATCTGCAATCTTATCCAAAAGAGTTAGATTATGATACCATGTTAATTGTGCAAGCACCTCTTGCACAAATGCAGGATCAGGATATTCTTTAGCAAATTGTTGCATATATTTCAGATTTCGAGTGCTAAATCCTTTCATTTCAGGAAAAGCAGATACTAAATCACGGCTAAGTTTGTCAATTATCTTAGCACCCCAACCATGTTGCTCTTGACGAGTTAAAATTTCGCTACCAATATGGTGGTATAAAATTATCAGCTCTTTATTAACAGATCGGGCTGCTTGATAACGACTTATAGATACACGGGCTTTTAACTGTTCTAAAAACTCTTTATATTCTGTAGTGATAATATTTTTATCCATAGTGCTTCTATTAATTTATTGATATCCTAACTTATTACTATAGCTAATTTTATTGTATTCCTCTAATCATTTATAAAAATTTGCTCTAGACAAATTGGGAGAGTTATAGTAGCAATACAAAATATCAGGAAGGTACAAGATGAGTAAGATTATATTTTTAAATGGATGTGGTTCTGCCGGTAAAACATCTATCGCAAGATCAATACAACATTTAAGTAAGGATTCTTGGCTTACTTTTGGTGTAGATAGTTTTATCAATATGATGCCATGCTCATATAATGATAAAGTATCTACTGAATATTTTACCTTTGTGTCAGGAACAAATGATCGGGGGGCAACTATGCGGGTTGAGAGTGGAGAAAAAGGTGAGCAACTTTTTGGTGTAATGCCAGATTTTGCCAATCTGCTTGCAAGCCGAGGAAATAATATTATTATTGATGAAGTATTATTTGATGACTCCGGTCTCAAATCTTACATAAAAACCTTGAGTAGCTATATTGTCTATTTTGTTGGAGTTTTCTGTGATCTTTCAGTGATGCAGGAGCGGGAAATTCTACGCTGTGATGCGATAGGTTTATCGAATGATCAAATAGACAGAGTTCACGCAAGTAGCTTGCGTGAATATGATTTAACAGTTGATACTACCTCAAAAACAGCCTTTGCAAATGCCAAACAAATACTGGAATTTGTTGATAACAATCCTGCTCCTAAAGGTTTTATTACTATGCGTAAAATGGTATATAGCACAACTATAGTCAATTGATGGGAAGTTGGTGACGTCGTCACCATAGTACCCTACAATTTTTATTCTATAAGTATTAAACAGCATAAAAACGTCATTGCGAGAAGGCGTGAGCCTTACAACTGTTGAAAGTTAGAAGGTAAAGCAGGTTTTAGATAGGTTTTCTGTCATTGAGAGACCACTCAAGTAGGTCGTGGCAATCCACTTTTGATTACTTTTGTGGATTGCTTCGTTGACCTACGGTCTTTCTCGCAATGACGTTGACCACATATGACTTTAAACTACCTGGTCTAAAACTGCTTCCTCTTCCAACTTTCAACAGTTGTGGTCTAGATTCCGCACCGAAGCGGGTATGACAACAGATTCACTCGTCCATATATGACTTATGGATTGCTCCTATATCTTAAATATCGACTAGTTCCTGATAGGTTACTTCCAAAACCTCATAAGATTTTGAACCTTTAGGAGTTGTAACTTCCACTATATCTCCAACCCCTTTACCAATGAGAGCCTTAGCGATTGGCGATACGATCGATACTCTCTTTTTAGTTATATCTGCTTCGTATTCTCCAACGATATGGTACACAACTACTTCCTCTGTTTCGTCATCGATCAACTTAACTGTAGCACCAAATTTTATGCTGTCACCTGAGAGTTTTGATGTGTCAATAATTTCAGCTCTTGCTACTTTATCTTCAAGATCTAAAATTCGACCTTCAATAAAACTTTGTTTGTCCCGTGCTGCATGCCATTCCGCGTTTTCAGATAAATCCCCAAAATCTCTAGCTGTTGCTATAGCCTCAATTACTTTTGGTCTTTCTATATGCTTAAGGTGTTTGATTTCTTTCTCTAAGCTATCGAACCCTTTATGTGTAATAGGAAATTTCGTCATAATAATATGTCTTGTCTAAGTTAAGTTTTCTAGTATATTTGTTGTGTTAAACTTTGTCAAACAGCCCTTTTAGATTATCATGCAAACTAAAATATTTAAATTTGAGATACAACGCAAAACCTTCCATTTATACAGCTTGATTATACCACTATTTTATTTATTTTCATCTAAATTAATTATTACTACACTATTATTTTTACTTACTGCCTGTGTATTATATGTAGATATTGCCAGGAACTACAATTTATATATTAAAAAATTCACAGATAGATTTCTTAGAAAGTTTATGAGACCCGAGGAACAGAGCGGTTTATTCAGGTTAAGTGGTAGTAGTTTTATGGCAATTGGATTTTTTTTGACAGCTCTTTTATTTTCAAAAGGTTTAGCGATTTCGTCTTGGTTGATATTGATAATAGCTGATTGTCTTGCGGCATTAGTTGGTACTAAAATAGGTAAGCCTCTAGAAAATGGTAAGTCACTGGAAGGTTCTATTGCTTTTCTAATTTCTGCAATTTTTATTAGCATGTTGGTGTATTTTTTCATCGGTTATCATACTAGTTTTACTGTTATCATAATTAGTTCTGTAGTTACTACTATTGGTGAATTTTATGCAAAAGATTTATTGATCAACGATAATTTATTAATACCTCTTACTTACTGCTTTTCTACGATTATATTCACCTTTATTTTAGGTTTATGAGAATTCCATTAGAATTTTATGAACTTCTTAGAACCCGGATTAATTTATCAGATATTGTTCGGCAAAAAGTAGTTTTAACTAAAAAATCTGGGAATTACTTGGGTCTATGTCCTTTTCATGTTGAAAAATCTCCATCATTTACTGTGAATGACGCCAAGAGGTTCTATTACTGTTTTGGCTGCACTGTTCATGGAGATGTTATAAAATTTGTTGCTAGCCTTAACGGTTTATCTTACAAAGAAGCAGCTATTAAACTTGCCAATGATTATGGCATTGAATTGCCTAAATTAACCGTAGAGCAACAAAAATTGCATGAAGAATCTGATGAACTACTTGATATCTTAGGGATCGCAGAAAGGTTTTTTACCTCACAATTGTCACAAGAAGTATGTAATTATTTACGTGACCGCGGTATTAGTAAAGAGGCAATTAAGGAATTTTCTATTGGTTTTGCTCCTCCGGCTAAGGAATTGCAGAAATTTTTTGAAAAAAAATCAATATCTTTGAAAAAACTTCAAAAAGCAGGCTTAGTGGGCAAGGGAAATGATGGTACAATGTATGAGATATTTTATAACCGGATAATTTTTCCGATTAGGAATATTTATAACAAGGTAATTGGGTTCGGAGGACGAGTAATTGGTAATGGATTGCCTAAATATTTAAATTCTCCGGAAACCATATTATTTCAGAAAAATGAAACATTATATGGAGAGAATAATGCGATTAGTGTTGCTTATAAGAAAAACCATTCAATCTTGGTTGAGGGGTACTTAGATGTTATTGCCTTGCATCAGGCTGGTTTTAAAGAGACAGTAGCAAGTCTTGGTACTGCGGTTACAGAGAATCATTTGCAGAAATTATGGCGTGCCGGAGATGAAATAGCACTTTGTTTAGATGGTGATATGGCGGGGATAAAAGCTACTCAGCGAGTAATTAACCTAGTATTGCCGTTGATAAATGGTAATAAGAAAATTTCCTTTGTGATGTTACCTGGCGGCAGTGATCCTAATGATATTATCAATAAAGATGGGGCAGGGGGCTTTGCCAAAATTTTTGATAAAAGGATTAATCTATCCGAAATGATTTGGCGTTCCGAATATGAAGGTAAGAGTTTTGTAACCCCGGAAGATAAAGCTATTTTGGAAAAGAATCTTGAAGATTATTGTAAGCAAATAAAAGATAGGACTCTTAGCCATAATTACTATAGATATTTTAAAGAGCAAATATGGCAAAATTTAATTAAACGTCAAAGTAAGGGAGGGGTAAGAAATTCAAATGTAATATTTTCAGCTCCTGACTATTCGGAAATTGAGATGTTAGAACAAGTTTTTTGTATGATGTTAGTAAAGTTTCCAGAGATAGTTAACAAGCAAGAAATAAAGGATTTTTTATTAACGTTAAATTTTCAAAACAAAATGCTTGAAGATTTTCGTGATTGGTATTTTGCAGAGATTATTAGCAATGATGTGTTAGATCATGAGAATATTATTGATTTGGCAGAAAAAGCTGGATTTTATGAGACTTTTTCGCTATTGTCAAAATCTAATAATCTATTTCTAGATTTATCATTTAACAAGAATGATATAGATTCTGACTTGCTTTGGCAATGGTTGCATAAGAAACATCACCTAGTACTATTAAAACAAGAATATAGTTCCATTATTCAAAATGGAACGGATGAAGAATTGAAAAAAGCTATGCTATACCGAGAAGAAATTATGAGGGTCTCTAAAGAACTTTATAATCTAAACGAATCTTTTACTAATTGACTTAAGGTTTATAAATTATGACAGAAGTGAAAAAGAATATAGATGAAAAAGGCGAAGCAGTTGATAACTTAGTTAAATCAGCCAAAGCAAAAGGTAAGGCAGTTACTTATTGTGATATAAATAAAGTTATTCCAATCACTAATAATATATCAGTAAATGATCTAGAAAAGGTAATATCAAAGTTTTCTGAGGCTGGAGTTGATATTATAGAAGGCGATGAAGATGAGATTAAACTTGATATTAATGTAGATGAAGAATTTAAACTATCTAATAATGTTGATAGTGAGCCTGAGGATGACAGTGAAGAAGAAAATATAGGCTCAACCGATGATCCAGTAAGATTATATTTACGAGATATGGGTGGAGTAGGACTCTTTTCTCGTGAGGCTGAAATAGAAGTAGCTCAAGATATTGAGGAAGGCAAAGAGATAATGGTTAAATCACTTTGTGAAAATCCAATATCGATGAAATTCTTTATTAAATGGCATGAGGATTTAGCTAATGAAAAAATCTTACTTCGAGATTTGATTGATTTAGAAGCTAATATGGTTCACGAATATTGTGGTAATTCTGAAGAAAATCATAATAACGATCTGGAATCAGACCATGAAGAGCATGAAGAAGCTAGTAATTTATCAATAGCTACTATTGAATTACAGTTATTACCTGCTGTTGTCAAGCGTATGGAAAAAATTGCTAAACTTTCTGAAGAGTTGTTAGTTGAAGCAAAAAAACATTATGCACGTTATCCTCAACCTAAGGGGTTGCAAGATAACAAAAAATATGCCAAGAATTTACAATTAATAATTGTTGAAATTTCTGCTATCCATTTTCACTCTAAAAGAACGGAGGAAATTCTTAATAGAATATATAGTCTGAATAAAGAATTAGTGCATAAAGAAGGAAATTTTCTTAAATTAGCTGAAAAATATGGCGTAACTCGTCAATCTTTCCTAAGTGAATATATGGGAGCAGTAATTGATGAGAATTGGAAAAGGCAAATGCAAAAAAATAAAAATGCTAATTGGAGGAACTTCCTTGCTAAAGAATCTGATGTCACGGATCAAATGATTAGCGAATTAAGAAGCATGGAAGTGATTAGCGGTTTGCCAATTATTGAATTTAAAAAATTAGTGCATACCATACAAAAAGGTGAAAGACAGGTTCTTCGGGCAAAAAAGGCTATGATAGAAGCTAATCTTCGTCTAGTTATCTCGATTGCTAAAAAATATGCAAATCGTGGATTGCAGTTTTTAGATTTAATTCAGGAAGGAAATATTGGGTTAATGAAGGCAGTTGATAAATTTGAGTATCGTCGAGGGTATAAATTTTCTACTTATGCTACTTGGTGGATTAGACAAGCTATTACTAGAGCTATTGCTGATCAAGCTAGAACCATACGTATTCCTGTGCATATGATTGAGACCATTAATAAAATTATCCGTACTTCTAGGCAGATGTTGAATGAGTTAGGTTATGAACCAACTCCAGCAGAAATTGCCGCTCGCCTTTCTATGCCAGTTGATAAAGTACGTAAAGTGATGAAGATAGCTAAAGAACCAATTAGCTTGGAAAATCCAGTAGGCGATGATGATGGTAGCTATTTGGGAGACTTTATTGAAGATAAAAATGCTATATTACCACTTGATGCGGCAATTCAATCGAACTTACGGGAGGTCACAACTAGAGTATTAGCAACCCTTACTCCTCGTGAAGAAAGAGTTCTAAGAATGAGATTTGGTATAGGGATGAATACTGATCATACATTGGAAGAAGTAGGGCAGCAATTCAACGTTACTAGGGAACGTATTAGACAAATAGAGTCCAAAGCACTACGTAAATTGAAACATCCAACTAGATCTAAAAAACTTAGTAGCTTTCGTGGTGGTTCTAGAAAGCAAAATAATTCTTCTGAATCTGCTTTTGGTGGATAATTTGCATAGGATTTTTGATAATTTGTATTTATTATAATCAAATATAAATTAATAAATTATTATTTGTTTACTTTTTGATTGAGATACCTTAATATTTAAATATAGTCAATTCATGGGAATTGGGTAGCATGAACGATGAGGACGCCTATGAGTAATAGGCGAGCATTGAGCGAAGGCTTCAACAATTTCTCATCAATTGACATATATCAATTTTTACAAATAAAGTGTTATATATGGTAAACTTACAGACCAAACTTAACTCATTAATGATTCAAAAAAATATTAATGCTGTAGAAATAGAAAAGAAAACTGGAATAAGTAGAAATACTGTTTATAGCATTTTGTATGGTAGCTCAAAAAATCCTAGTGCTAGTAATTTGCAATTAATTGCCAAAGCCTTAGATGTTAATTTGGAAGCTCTTATTGTTGACAGTGAAATAAACCTTGAGGTGCTAACTGTTGAGCAGATGAAAATCTTTAGCAAGGCTACTAGTATAACAATTAATATGTTAATTGAAAAAAATTTAAACTTTTCATTTACTAATCTTACAGCTCTAATAAAAGAAATATATGAATATGCTCTGAAAAAACAGTCTGTTGATAGTACATTTGTAGATTGGATGATTGAGAAATATCACAAACCTTAATTTTATCCGATCAGCATACCTATTAGTATTTATGAATTTCGTTCAGCAGGAAAGTGATTACACTGTCTTTCTTGAAGGACATCGAGCATATAGAAGGAAGTAGTTGATATGCAAAAATATTAGACCCGACAAATGATAGTCTATTTAAGAAAATCTTTAGTGATCTGGAGAGGCTAAAAGAATTTCTTAATAGTATTCTTGATTT
>NZ_MWZE01000044.1 GCF_002259525.1 Rickettsia endosymbiont of Culicoides newsteadi
CTCTTAAGAAAAATAAACCTTCCATAAATTGCAATTTCGACTTTCCTCTAAATTATAACCTTATCCCGAATTGACGTATAACCTAATCTAATTGGTAATTTTGTTGTCAAAACTCGTCTCCGTTCCTCACGTACATCTCAGTACGCTGCGGTACTCGACTTCGTTTTTCTTAAAAATTCCTCAATTATCTTTGGGTTATGCAAGAGGTCTAATCAAGTTTTTTGCAGAGCTTATAAATAGTAGGTTGTTCGAAGGAAATTTGAATATATCCGAGTCACAACATCTATTTTTAAACGCAAAATTTGTTATTCCCGCGTAGGCGGGAATCTAGCCCCCTGCTTTCGCAGGGGTGACACTAAGTTAAGCAGGGATGACAATTTATAACGTGGAAATTACAACTCTTTTGTTTATAGTCAATTTACCTGAATTAGTGCCGAATAAGCACCCATCATGCTGTCATTGCGAGACCATTTAATGGTCGAAGCAATCCATTTTGGTTACTTTTGTGGATTGCTTCGTCGGTCTGGCGACCACAACTGTTGAAAGTTAGAAGAGGAAGAGGTTTTAGACCGAATAGTTTAAAAGTCGTATGTGGTCAACGTCATTGCGAGAAAGACCGCAGGTCGACGAAGCAATCCATAAAAGTAACCAAAGATGGATTGCCACGACCACTACGTGGTCTCGCAATGACAGAAAACCTATCTAAAACCCGCTTTACCTTCTAACTTTCAATAGTTGTGGTCTGGCGACCTCCTCGCAATGACGAAGCAATGAGTTACTCGGCTAATACAGTTCCTATTATAGTGTTAAACCCACAATCTACATAATGTATCTCACCGGTAACTCCCGATGATAAGCTACTTAGCAGGTATAAAGCAGACCCTGCAACATCACTAGGCGAAATATTTCTGCGTAACGGTGAAGTAGCCTCATGGGAAGCGAGCATAGTTTTAAAATCACTAATACCGCTAGATGCTAGAGTTTTAATAGGTCCAGCTGATATGGCATTCACTCGGATGTTATTTGACCCCATATCAGTTGCAAGATATTTTACACTGCATTCTAATGCAGCTTTAGCAAGTCCCATCACATTATAATTACGAACCACCTTTTGGGAGCCATAATAAGTTAGAGTCAGGATACTCCCACCATCTTTCATCAAAGGTTCTGCACGCTTTGCCATAGCAGTTAGAGAATAACATGATATATTCATACTATTAAGAAAATTAGGTAATGTGGTATCTATATATCTACCTTTTAATTCATTTCGATCAGAAAAAGCTATAGAATGAACTAAAAAATCAAGCTTTCCCCATTTTTGTTCAATAAGTTTAAACAAATTATCAAGTGACTGTTCATCGGTTACATCACATGGAGCAACAAAATTACAACCAATTTCCTCAGCAAGGGGCTTAACGCGTTTTTCAAGCATTTCTCCTTGATAGGTAAGGGCTAAGTCAGCACCATGTTCTTTGGTCATTTGAGCAATAGCCCAAGATATTGATAAATTATTAGCGACGCCTGTAATTAGTCCTTTTTTACCATCAAGTAAACCCACAATTTGCATATATTCTCCATACTTTATAATTAGACCTTGCTCAAACAATAGCATTATGTATATTTTTGTAAATAACTTTTAAAATATAACCAAAGTATAACACTAATAATATATAGCACTAATGTTTTTATCCAAAATATTTCTACTTATTTCAGGTATGGTTAGCGGTTTAGTTTTTGCTCCAACTTTCTTCGTACCTGGGTTATTTTTCTTGGCACTACTATGTTATCAAGTACAAATTGCTAATAGTTGGCAAGAAGCCTCTATATTAGGCTTTATATTTGGTTTTGGGCATTTTTTAGTCAATATGTACTGGATTAGTATAGGGGTCACTGTTTATATTGATGAATTTTGGTGGGCGATACCATTGGCGTTATTTGGTTTACCAGTTATTCTTGCTTGTTTCATCGCTATAACCTGCGGTTTAGGGTTTTTAGCGAAGAATAATAATTTATATCAGTTTATATTTTGCCTTTATTGGGTATTTTTTGAATGGGTAAGATCATGGATATTTACCGGATTGCCGTGGAATTTACTTGGATACGCTTTTTCATTTTCCGATACTCTCATCCAGTCTTCTAGTATTATAGGAATATATGGTTTAAGTTTTATTGTAATATATATATCAACTAGTTTTTATCACCTATTTACTAAAAAATATAATCTATTAAAAATATTATTAGTGAATTCATTAATAATATTTTCTCTAATAACTTCCTACGGTTTATTAAGGCTACATAACAATCCTAGCGATTTCTCAAATATAAAAGTTCGATTAGTTCAGCCAACTATTCCACAAATTGCTAAATGGGACGTTGAAGAATTTTGGAAAAATTTAAATCTTCATATTGCATTGTCTGAAAAACCAGGTGACGTAGACCTAATTATATGGCCGGAGGCCGCTATGGTAGTACCATATGACTATAAACCAATCAAAAGGAAAATATTAAAGATGCTAGAAAATAAAAAGGCAATTTTAATTACTGGTGGTATAACAAATAATGGTAAACAGGGAGATGATTTTGAAATTTATACAAGTTTATACGCTTTAACAAAAGAAGGGGACAAATTATTTGAATATCATAAATCTCATTTAGTGCCATTTGGTGAGTATATGCCTCTTAAATGGATACTACCATTGAAGAAATTAACCCCTGGGTTATTAGATTATACTGAAGGAAGCAAACAATTGGTTAGTATTGATCAACCTGCTATAACCATAAAACCTCTTATTTGTTATGAAGCAATCTTTCCAAATCTCGTTCAAACGAGTAATAAACTTTCAGATGTGATTATTAACGTCACTAATGATACATGGTATGGAAACTCTTCTGGTCCATACCAACATTTACAAATTAGTCGTATGCGTAGTATAGAAAACGGTCTTCCTATGCTTAGAACGGCTAATAATGGTATATCGGCTGTAATAGACCCGGTAGGTAGAATTATTCAACAACGAACTCTCAATGAAGTAGGTTATATAGATAGTTTATTACCAAATAAGCTGAAATATGAAACTTTATACTCCCAATATGGCGATATATGTGCTTTATTAGCAATAATATTTATCTTAATTAGCTATAGTCAATTGATGAGAAGTTTGGGACGTCGTCACTCGTAGCTCGCCTATTACTTATAGGCGTCGCTCCATCGTTCCTAGCCTCAAATTCCCCTGAATTGACTATAAATGCTCAGTACCCGACAAAAAGATTAAGGAGAGGAAAAAAGAGTGGATAACGCCTAAACAATTGTCTATTTTTCACATTATATTACTTAGTGCTTTATAGTTTTTGTGCTATACTGTTTCTTAGGTACTAATAACTACTAATAGCAGCATATATATGGATAAAATAACTCCTCGCGTGGATTTAGCTTTCAAAAAGATCTTTGGTGTAGAAGAGAATAAGGATTTGCTGATATCTTTGATTAATTCTATCGTTGGACAAGAGGATCAAGTGTCAGATGTAACTCTGCTTAATCCATATAACCCTAAAAATTTTAAGAATGATAAACTGTCAATATTAGACGTTAAAGCCAAATCTGTTGATGGCAAAAGGTTCAATATTGAGATTCAAATTAGCGACGAAGCTGATTATGATAAGCGAGCTTTATATTACTGGGCTAAATTATATACTGAGCAATTAAAGGTAGCTCAGGACTATTCGACCTTAAGCAAAGCCATTGGTATTCATATACTTAATTTTACTTCTATTCCTAAAGTAGCTAAATATCACAATGTTTTCCATATAGTCGAAAAAGATAGTGGCTTGTTATATTTCAAGGATCTCGAATTACATACTATTGAGCTTAATAAGTTTACTGATAATTCTCATGAGGAATTAGCGGATATACTGAAAAAAGTAAAAGACTCTCTAGATATGTGGTTAGCTTTTTTAACAAGACATGACCTACTTAACAAAGATAATTTGCCTAAAGAACTGGACAACATTGCCTTAAAAAAAGCTCTAACAGTGCTAAATGTTATGAACTTTACTGACGAAGAAAGAGAGGCTTATGAAGGCCATCTCAAATGGCTGCGTATCGAAGCTAATACTATCAAGAAATTTGAGGATAAAGGTAGAGCGGAAGGCAAAGAGGAAGGTAGAGCGGAAGAAAGAATATCTATGGCAAAAGAAATGCTATTAAACAATGAGTTGATGGAAAAAATTATTAAATACACTAAGTTAAGTAAATCTCAAATAGAAAATCTAAAATGACTTACGATCTTCAAACTGTTACTGCTCTAAAAATCGACAATTGGTTAGACGTTATCCTCTCCTTAATCTTCTTGTCGTGTACTGAGCTATAAATGTCAATTTAGGAGGTAACAAGTTTTTATGCTATTCTTAGTCGGAGAGGCAATGAAACTAATTATATTAATTTGTTCGGTGAAAGTCGACGTAGTATTACTTAGAATAGAAAGCATTTGCTTTGATATTAGGTTATGAGGGTTTTGCAGTAATGCTCCAGATTCTCCAATATTCTTTAGCTCTCTAATAAAATCTAAAGGACTGTTATAGCTCAACTGAATATTTTCATAATCAACGATAATCTCTGTAAATCCTGCTTGTTGTAACAAAGGTGTTACGTGATCAAAATGTATAAAAGGGGAAACATGTTGGAAGTGAGGGCGATTTGTTGCTATTTCAGCTTCGATAAATTTCATTCGTAGTTCCGTTAGGCTGTTACCACCGATAAAATTAGCAATAAATAGACCATCTGGTTTTAAAATACGTTTTATTTGTGACAGAAAATTTTGTACATCATTGATCCAATGTAAACCTAAGGAAAAAGTTACTAGATCAAAACTAGCTGTTTCAAGAGGTAAATTTTCTTCATCAAGTAGCAATTTTGGATTATGCTCAAAGGATTGTAACATAGTATTAGATGCATTAGTCACTACAATTATAGCATAGTTATAGTTCTGCACTAATAGTTTTGTTAATTGACCAGTACGCCCCCCTAAATCTAGAATATGGGGAAATTTTTTATCAATAATACTCAAACGTTCAATAATATCTTCTGCTGCATGTTGAAAAAACCAACATTTAGCGATATTATGAATAACTTTTTCACGGTTAAATTTTAACTTATCACGATCAAATATAATTGTTACCTAAATCTAGCCAGCTCGTGGTAGTGCTACCATAATACCACTCTTATATTTCCTAATATTACTTACAAATGAAGATCTTCGTTTATTTGTTGAGGTCGTTGTAGCTATATTATTAGGGTAATTCCCACTATACATATTAACAGAATTTTTATACAAGTCCATATTGTTAGCAATCTTGATAACATCTTGTTTATATCTATAGCCAAGATCATGAGTAGCTGAATGGTAATAGGCGATGGCTTTGTGCCAACTACCTAACTGATCATATTTAGCTTTGAGAAATTTAGCACCATAAGCAACGTTTTGCTCAGGATCAAAAGCTTGATTTAAGGAGTTAAAAGCATCTGGATGGTGTCTTAGGTTAATTTGCATACATCCTACATCCATCTTTTCTTTGCCTTGAATAATTTGATTTTTTACAAAAGCTATCGCGTCTTTTTTAGTATTAAAATGATACCCTTTCCCCTCAACATTGACAGTCCAAGGCCAAACCACCATGATTTTATGTACAGTATGTTTTTTACCAGATTCTTTTAAAGCTATTGAGTGTAGGATATCAGGAGGAATTTGGTATATTTTTTCGAAGTAAGGAAACATCTTTGAACATTTATGTGATTCAGCAATTTCCGCATCCATATTAGCATATGAATATAAAGGAAAAAGGCAAAACAAATATAGGGCTAATATCAACCTAATGGACATAGTGTTATAACGTAATTTTACTTTGTCTTTGTAGCATATTAAAAATCTTTCTACAATACAAGTTATGCTTTAATACATAATATTGTCAGTTTGACTTAATATACGTAATATAGTGTACTTTTTTAGTATAAATTAATGAGAATATATTATGGCTATTTACACTAGTACTCAAGCACGAGCAAAACTATTTACCCTGATCAAAGAGACAAACGAAACACATGAACCAATCTACATAAAAGGAAAACATAACAATGCAGTCATCATATCAGAAGAAGACTACGAAGGATTACAAGAAACTCTGGCTATTTATTCTGTACCTAAATTAGTGGAATCAATACTTGAATCTAGTAACGAACCACTAGAAGAATGTATTAGCCATGAAGAATTTTGGAAGTCATGAGTTATATAGTCAATTTAGGAGAAGTTGATGCTAGGAGCGATGGAGTGACGCATAAACGTCAGTTTAAGAAAATGCGTAAGCAGGGGTCTAGATTCCCGCCTACGCGGGAATTACAACCTATGGATTGCTTCGTCGACCTTACGGTCTCCTTGCAATGACAGTTTCTCAATTATTGTTTTTTTAAACTGACGCTTATGTGGAACAACGCCTATAAGTGATAGGTGAACATTGAGCGACGACGTCGCCAACTTCTCATCAATTGACTATAGAATTTGAAAGCATGAAATATACCCCCTTATCGACATTTTTTATCACGGATGATTGACAAACATATTAAATTCAGATATATTTTGCTCTTAAATACCAATAATAAATTAGTAAAATTTATGACAAAATGTGTTAAAAAATCATTATTTGTTACAGCCGGTCTTGCTGTAATAGGTTTAGGGTTATTTTTTGGTAATCCTATCAGAGTTGAAGCTGCGGTTAAAGAAGGGCAAGCCTTTTCAGATTGGGTAGTTAAATGCACCACAAGTGCTGATAAAAAACGGATTTGTTTTTTAAATCAGGCTCTTAATTCTACTAAAGATGATAAACAACAGGTGTTGGCTATATATCAAATAGGCTATTTTGGTAGCGGTAAGGAAAGAAATTTAAAAATGATACAAATAATTCCTCCTGACGTTTCTGTTGCTCCAGGTACGTCTATTATCAGTTCCAAAAAATTAGTTGCTCCAGGTAAGTACGTTAATTGCACAAAAGATTCTTGCCAGGCTGTTGCTGATATATCAGACACTGATCTTAAAACCATTTTATCAAGCGATGGTAATCCTATTGTAGGTTTTATGAATTCAGCCGGTCAACAGGTAAATTTGCCATTTTCCACGAAAGGTCTTGAAGAAGGTTTAAAAGCTTTAAAATAGTAATTATCTTGAAGCAATCCAAAAAAGTTATTAAAAGATTACTTCGGAGGCTCTTACGCCCCTCGCAATGACGTTATCTGTCATTGCGAGACCACATAGTGGTCGTGGCAATCCATTTTGGGTCACTTTTTAGATTGCTTCGGAGACTTACACCCCCTCGCAATGATGTTTTTATAAAAAAGATAACTGCTATGGACAACTTCACCAACTTCTCATCAATTGACTATAGCTCAAAATATAATTAATTAGTTATTGCAGGTAGACTCCTAGGACAAAAACAGCAAAAAAAATCGTCCATTAAAGAGAAATATTTACAAAGCCGTTAATTGAGAAATATACCGATGTTAAACAAAACAACTAATTTGCCTGAAGGCTTTGAGTATCTGGATCAAATAGACCCGACTATAATACAACATATGATGTATTATAGTAATAATAATTTTATAGGAGAACAGATCAGGGGCTATAAAGCTCCTAGAGCTGTGCTAACTAAGGAAGCAGCAATTGCCCTAAAGAATGTTCAGCAAGATATAAAAAATGATAATTACTCTTTGGTAATTTATGATGCTTATAGACCCAAAAAAGCTGTGCAACATTTCGTTAGTTGGGGAGAGGATCATGTTGATCAAAAAATGAAAGAGTATTATTATCCGTATATCAATAAAACTGAAATTTTTCTGTTAGGTTATGTTGCTAAGCAATCACCTCATAGTCGTGGAAGTACGGTAGATTTAACTATTATTGAGCTTGGGAAACAATTACATACCAAGCCTAAAATGAGAAAAAGAATCACAAATGATGGTCGCTCTATACCTTATTTTGATGATAATACGGTTGACATGTATAGTTCTGTAGACCTTATGGATTCAGTATCTTGTCATGATAGTGACCTAATTGATCCACGTTACTTACAAAATCGTAATTATTTACGGGCAAAAATGAAAAAGCATAATTTTGAGGAATATTCTCCTGAATGGTGGCATTATACTTTACAAGACGAGCCTTATAAAGATCAGTATTTTGATTTTGACGTTGAATAATCAGCCCATCAATCAGCGTCATTACGCATAAACCCCATGACAATTTAAAAATTCCAGAAAAGTATAAAACGCTATTAGCGAGACCACTAAGTGGTCGTGGCAATCCACATTCATTAGATTGCTTCGTCGCTACTAAAGTAGCTCCTCGCAATGACTCTTAGCAATCAGCTTTTTTACTCATCATAAGGAAATAAATAAAAAATTGTAGGGTATGCACCTTAGGTGGCGTGGCAATACATAAATTGTTATTTCTGTGCTTTCTTGTTATCCTTGCTCAACTTAGTGTCATCCCTTGCGAAAGAGATGTCACCCCTGCGTAAGCAGGGGTCTAGATTCCCGCCTACGCGGGAATGACAACCTATGGATTGCTTCGTGACCTTACGGTCTCCTAGTAATGACGATTTTTCAATTATTACCTTCTTAAACTGCCACTTATGAGTGACAACGTCCTCAACTTCTCATCAATTGACTATAGCTCAAAATATAATTAATTAGTTATCGTAGGTAGCCTCCTAGAATCGCAAAAGAACCAGGAAATATTATCACTAAAAATATTTACTATCCCTAATAAGCAGTAGATTCACCCCCATCAAGTACAATATTTGAGCCATTTAGGTGTACAGACTTATCTGAAATTAAAAAAGATATTAAATTGGCTACATCGTCGGTATGCCCATATGATCTAAGAGGTATAGCAGCTGTGTCCAAAGATAGCTGTGCTTGAAAAGTGGTATTATTCAACTTAGCTTTTTCCTCAATTCTCTTTTTGTGATACTCAGTTAAAATTATACCTGGAGAGACTGCATTAACACGAATTTTACGAACAGCAAAGAATTGTACAAGGTTTTTTACTTCACCTATCCAAGCAAGCCGTAATACATTAGTATTCTGATAATTAGGCAAATAATTTTTAGAACTACTACCTGATATTATAACAATACTACCATTATTTTCGATCTTCTCTCCAAATATACGCACTACTTCAAGTGGAGCAATAAAAGTTTTTTGAAATTCTTCAGACCATTCTTGTGTACTTGGAAAACCATTTTTACGTAATGATGGTCTTGGACCAATCAGCACAACTGCTTTGAGTGATACTCCGTCTGTTTTATTTGCTGCAGCTTTAATAGTTTTAAAATCAGAAAAATCTATTTTTAGTGTTTCAACTTTTGTACTTGGATATTTTGTTTGTAACTTATTTTTGAGAGATTTTAATTTTTTCTCATTTCTGCCAGTGATTAATAAATTATATCCTTCTGATGCCAGAGATAAGCAAATTGCCTCTCCAAATGCACCAGTTGATCCAGTAACTAGCACTGCACTACTTGAACTATCAGCAATAGTATAAGTTGAAAAACAAAATATTAATGTAAAAATAGTAATAAAAATTCTCATATAGCTATTAATTATTCCTTATTAAAGGAAAAAATATACTACAAAGTAATTATGAATCAATAATTTTTCCTGGTTTTGTCGCATCTATAAAAAATGACTAAATTTCTCCTTGAAAACCGCATGGCTTCGTTATCATTTTCTATGATTTTTCATTAGCAACCTATAGGGAATTTATTTTAGCAATGGTATATTATTACGAAGTCAACTATTTACAAAGTAAATTACCTATTATAAAGGCAAATATAGTCATGTATGGACCTACCCGATAATGCAAGAAAAAAATAATATATAACAGCAAAAAAATCGAATGCAGTCATGTATCCGGCTTATAGTTAA
>NZ_MWZE01000045.1 GCF_002259525.1 Rickettsia endosymbiont of Culicoides newsteadi
AAAAAAACATTTATCACAGGCATTAACTCCTTGCAACTCCTATATCTCCTTTATTTTTTCTTATCCCTTATCCCGAATTGACGTAAAATGATAAAATTCGTATTTCAGAACCTGGAGCTTAGGGGCAAAAAACTTGAGACCTCTCTACGTTTCCCGTTCGATATTTTTGAAAAAACGACAACTCGTACGGAAGTGGCGGATAGGGTGGGATTCGAACCCACGGTACGGTTGCCCGTACGCTAGTTTTCAAGACTAGATCCTTAAACCACTCGGACACCTATCCGAGATAATACATATCAGACAAACTAAAGAAATTCAAGTATAAATGTTTATATAATACTATTATACAATATAAATTGTTGTAAGAAAACTTGAATATTTTTTAACTGACGTTTATACTACTCCCGTCATACATTTATACTGTTCTCATCATTTTATAAAAATAACTAACTATGATAAATTCACGCTTTTATAAGAAATCTGCCTCTTATAAATTATCAGAAATTATAAAGTTAATAGATGCTGAGATATCATGTTTCACTGACTTGTTAATCCATGATGTTAAATCTTTAGAAGAGGCTGATGTTGGTGATATAACTTTTTTAAGTAATAGCAAATATATTACCCAATTTCAAAACACTAAAGCTTCATGCTGCATAGTTCCAGAGAATTTTTTACAAGAATCTAACAATGGAACAATATTATTAAAAGTAAAGAATCCGTATTTCTTTTATGCAAAATTAGTGGATTTGTTCTATAGTAAAGCAAAGACTTATCCTAACAAAATTATGCAATCTGCCTATATTTCGGATTCTGCCACTATAGGAAATAATTGTTATATAGGACATAATGTTGTTATTGAAGATCATGTTGTAATAGGTGATAATTGCGTTATAGAATCTGGGACGATTATAGATTATGGAGTGGTAATAGGTAATAGAGCATTAATATACTCAAATGTTTCAATAAGTTACAGCATAATAGGTGATGATGTGGTAATATTACCTGGAGCAAGAATTGGACAAGATGGTTTCGGTTTTGCAACAGATAAAGGGGTTCACAAGAAAATTTTCCATACAGGTATAGTTAAAATAGGTAATAATGTTGAAATAGGTAGTAATACTACTATTGATAGGGGATCAATAAATGATACAGTGATAGGAGATTTATGTAGAATAGATAACTTAGTGCAGATAGGACATAATGCTATAATAGGAAGGGGGTCGATTATTGTTGCACAGGTCGGTATATCAGGTAGTACTACAATAGGGGCATATTGTGCTCTTGGAGGGCAAGCAGGACTAGCCGGACATATAGTACTGGGTGATAAAGTACAAGTAGCAGCAAAAGCCGGTGTTATAAAAGATGTTGAATCAGGAGTAACAGTTGGTGGATACCCTGCCGTATCGATTAGAGATTGGCATAAACAATCAGTAATTATGAAACAGCTTATAAAAAACGGAATATAGATGAAGATTAATATTATAGAAATAATGGAAATGCTACCTCATCGCTATCCATTTTTATTAATAGATAGGGTGCTAGAATTTAAGCTTAATGAATCAATTGTTGGCATCAAAAATGTTACTGTTAATGAACCACAATTTACTGGTCATTTTCCTACAAAACCAATAATGCCCGGCGTTTTAATTGTTGAGGCTATGGCTCAGCTTTCTGCTATTTTAGTAGCAAAATCAATGAATTACTCTATAAAAGATAAAGAGTTTTTCTTTATGTCTATTGAAGAGACAAAATTTCGTAAAATTGTTGAGCCAGGTGATACATTACATATTTATGCTAAAATAGAGCAAAATAGAGGTTCTGTTTGGAAATTCTCAAGTAATGCTAAAGTTGATGAGCAGATAGTTGCAGAAAGCAAATTTACGGCAATGGTTAAAAATAGGAATTAATGATGGGCTTACCAGCTATACACGCAACTGCCATAGTAGATCCAAGAGCTTCAATTGGTAAAAATGTCAGTATAGGCCCCTTTTGTACTATTGGATCAGAGGTGGTTTTGGCAGATAATGTTGAGCTAAAATCACATGTAGTTATAGAGGGGAAAACAAAAATTGGTGCTAATACAGTTATATATCCATTTGCTTCTATTGGTCAACCCCCTCAAATAGTTAAGTATGAGGGAGAAAAGTCAGAGGTTATCATAGGTAGTAATAATACTATTAGAGAATATGTAACTATTCAAGCTGGTAGTAAAGGTGGTGGGATGGTTACCACTGTAGGTAATAATGGTTTATTTATGGTTGGAGTACATATAGCACATGATTGTACCGTAGGAAATAATGTGATTTTTGCAAATTATGCTAGCTTAGGTGGTCATGTTAAAGTTGGTGATTATGCTATTATAGGAGGGCTGTCTGCTGTTCTTCAATTCGTACGTATAGGACAACATTCGATAATCGGTGGCATGTCGGCAGTGGAGAAAGATTTAATTCCATTTGGGCTAGCTATAAATGAAAGGGCATTTCTTAGAGGAATAAACTTAGTTGGAATGAAAAGACGTGGCTTTGATAATCAGGAAACGCTTGATACTATAAAAGCTATAGATGATATTTTTGTTAGCGAAGGTATTTTTACTGATAAAGTTGAGAAAGTTTCAAAGCAATATAAAGGTAACCATATTGTAGAACAAATTATCGCTTTTATAAAGCAGGATAGTACCAGAGTATTTTGTCAACCACGACAAGTCGATCATGATAAGGCAAATAGCTAAAATGTGGCAAATACACTCTTCTATTTTCAAAAATTGGATTCACAAAGTTTGGTGGTATTTGCGTACTCACATACAAAGAGTACGTTGTACTCGCTTCTTCTCCCTTGTTTATCGTTCCCACTCTTCAAATCCTTTGACTATAAAAAATGTGCATGACCCAAATATGCGTAAGGTAGATTTGTCCATAGCTTTACATTCTAATTTTTCTAATCCTTTTAGTATAGTGGGAATTATAGCAGGAAATGGTTTATTGCCAATCTCACTAGCTGAAAGTTTTATTACACAAGGAGGACAGTGTTATATCGCTGCTTTAGAAGGAGAAGCAGATCCGACATTATATAAGGATCTTACCCATCAATTTTTTAAAATTGGTATGGTCAAACCAATAATTGAGTATTTTCGTAAATATGATGTAAAAAATATAATTCTTGCTGGTGGTGTAAAACGTCCTAATTTAAAAGCAATTAAAGTAGATTTAATGGGTTCAAGGTTACTTGCTCGTATATTAAAACAAAAATTTTTAGGAGATGATAAACTTCTTAGTATAGTGACAGATTTCCTAGAAGAAAAAGGGTTTAACGTAGTTTCTAGTTATGAAATATTGAATGCAAATAATAGCATTAAGACCAGGATTGCTCCATCATCAATAGATAATACAGATATCGAATTAGGCATGAAACTATTAGATAGTATAGGACAGCTTGATGTAGGGCAATCAGTCATTGTTGATAATGGATATATTATAGGTATTGAAGCAGCAGAAGGTACAGATAATTTAATAAAAAGATGTTCGTATTTACGCAAAAATTCTACAGGTGGGGTACTTGTTAAAATGATGAAGAAGGGACAAGATACTAGAATTGATATACCTACAATAGGACCAGAGACAATAAATAATTTAGCTAGTTATGGTTATAAAGGGGTAGCAATACAGAAAGAGAAAGTGATTGTTATTGAGCTAGAAAAAACTATTGAACTAGCTAATAAATGTGGGCTTTTTATTGTAGAAAAATTAAATATTTATTAAAATGATTTGTGTGGGAATTACTGGTAGTTATGCTTCAGGAAAAACTTTTGTCTTAAATTATTTAGCTGATTTAGGATTTATGACTTTTTCCGCTGACGAATATATTAAGGATATCTACAAAAAGGCGGCAATACAAAATATAATTCTTAACTTACTGCCTGATCTAAAAATTTTTGATAAAAGAAAAATAGCAGAGCTAATCTATGCTAATGATTCATCAAGAAGAAAATTGCAAAATTTTATTCATCCATTTGTAGTGGAAGGTTTGTCTCTTTTTAAACGGCAAAATAATGATTCAGAAATTACATTTGCTGAGATTCCATTACTTTTTGAAGCTAAATTTGATAAATATTTTGATTTTTATGTTACAACATTCTGCTCGGAAGAATCTAGGTTAAAAAGGGCAATGTCTAGGGAAGGATTTAATTTAACAACTTATAATAAAATCGCACAGATTCAATTATCACAACAGATTAAAATAGCAAGAGCAGATTTTGTTATTAATACTGATGTTAATATAGTAGATTTAGATAAACAAATAACTCAACTAATACAAAAATTAAAATGCCGCAATTAAGAGAAGTAATTTTAGATACTGAAACAACTGGTTTATATCCAAAAAGTGGACATAGGATTGTTGAGATTGGTGCTATTGAAATGGTTAATAAAGTTCTAACCGGTAAGCACTTTCACTTTTATATTAATCCACAACGAGATATGCCAACAGAAGCTTATCGAATACATGGTATATCAGGAGAGTTCTTAAAAGATAAACCACTCTTTGCAGAAATTGCCGAGGAGTTTTTAGCGTTTATTAGTAACAGCCAGCTTGTTATACATAATGCAACATTTGATATTAAGTTTATTAATTATGAGTTGTCTTTGCTCAAAAGACCTAATACAGATTTTTTAGAACTTGCTAGTACTATTGATACTCTTGCTTTGGCTCGCAAGATGTTCCCTGGAATGAAGGCTAATCTTGACTCATTATGTAAAAGATATAAAATTGACAATTCTTCGCGTAAGTTGCATGGAGCCCTTAAGGATGCGGCATTATTGGCAGAAGTTTATGTTGAGCTTACTGGAGGTAGGCAGATAAGTTTTAACATTAATAGCAAAAAGGTACAAAATACAGATGAGCTGTTGGTTAGAACTACTATGGCAAATAAAAATAATACTATAGTTGTCAAACCAACTAAGGAAGAATTACAAAAACATAAAGAATTTTTGTCAAAAATTCTTTCTCCTATGTGGTTATAGAATTATATAGTTAATTCAGGAGAATTGGGTATAGTCAATTGATGAGAAGTTGGTGACGTCGTCACTAGTCGCTAGCCTATTACTTATAGGCGTCGCTCCATCGTTCCTGCTACCCAATTCCCCTGAATTGACTATAGCAGGAGCGATGGAGTACATAAGCGTTAGTTTAAGAAAACAATAATTGATAAACCGTCATTGCGAGGAAACCTTAGGTCAACGAAGCAATCTATTTCTATTCACTTTTTCTTGAATTGCCGCGTCGCCGCTTTTAGCGGCTTCTCGCAATGACGTTATCTGTAATTGTGAGACCACATAGTGGTCGCGGCAATCCACACTTAATGGATTGCTTCGTTGGCTTATGCCTTTTCGCAATGACGTTATCTATCATTGCGATACCATGTAATGGTTGAAGCAATCCATTGTTTATTAAACTAGGAGACTTACACCTCTTCGCTAATAGACAGCACGATGGGTGCTTATTCGGCACTAATTCAGGTTAATTGACTATAATTTAAATATATAGGTGCATAGGTGATGAGATATCAGCAGGAACGAAACCTAACTAAAGACCAAAAAGAAGCCATAGGATTATTCTCAGTTGGTACATTCCTAGAATATTTTGACTTAATGTTATACGTCCATATGGGGGAGTTTTTTAATGAGTTATTTTTTAAACCGACTGATTCTCATACAGCCTCTTTAATGAAGGCTGTGATCTTTTGTTCTACATTTATTTTTCGACCTATTGGTGCCTTAATATTTGGTTGGATAGGTGATAATATAGGGCGTAAATCAACAGTGATCATCACAACTTCTTTGATGGCTGTATCATGTTTTGTGATGGCTAATCTGCCTACTTATGCTCAGATAGGAAGTATGGCAGCTTGGATAGCGACAATTCGCCGTATTGTTCAAGGTGTCTCTGCCATAGTAGAGGTGACAGGGGCACAACTTTACTTAACTGAAACGATTAACCCTCCAGCCCAATATGCAAGTATAGGATTAATATGGGCTTTTTGTAGTCTAGGGTCATTAAGTGCTTTAGGGGTTGCCTCACTTGTTAGTTCTTATGATTTTAACTGGCGTTTGGCATTTTGGGCTGGCACAGTAATTGCATTGGTTGGTTTTGTTGCAAGAACCAAACTTAGAGAAGCACCAGAATTTGTTGATGCCCAATACCGAATAAAAAGAGTTTTTGAAAGAATTAATATAGATACAGCTATCTTAAAAGCCAATCCCATTTGGCAAGCAAAAGTTAATAAAAAAACACTACTAGCTTTCTTTTTATTACAATGTGTTGCACCGGTGTGTTTTTATTTTATTTATATACATTGTGCCAATATTTTAAAAACTAGCTTTGATTATACAATGCTTGATGTTATTCATCATAATTTTATTATCTGTATAATAGAGCTGTTAGTCATATTAGTATTATCTTATTTAAGCTTAAAAATGTATCCATTATTAATCCTAAGAATTATACTGATTATATCTGCTATTTTTATCGTATTTTGTCCGTATTTATTGAATCATGTTAATTCTCCTTACCAATTATTTCTAATTCAATCCGTTCTATCTTTATTGCATGAATGTTTAGGACCTGCTTTGCCCATTTGTTATAAAAGCTTTCCTATATTTAAACGTTTTATCTGTGCTAGCATGACATTTGCTTTATCTCGGGCTTTTATGTATGTCATTACCTCTTTTGGTTTGGTATATCTTGTTGAATATTTTGGTAATTGGGGATTATTGTTTATTATGATTCCTGCAATTATCGGTTTTGCTTATGGGCTATTGCATTTTGAAAAATTGGCAAAAGATTCTGGGAATTATAGTGAATTAACTTGAATTGGCAACGTTATAAATCCGATTAGTATTGAGCATCAGCGTCATTGCGAGGAGCCACTTTAGTGGCGACGAAGCAATCCATTTAACAGTTTTTTTGGATTGCTTCGTCGACCTTACGGGTTCCTCGCAATGACGTTTTTACCCTGTCATTCCCGCGTAGGCGGGAATCTAGACCCCTGCTTACGCAGGGGTGACACAAAAATGACTTGCTACGTCGCCGATTTTAGTGGCTCCTCGCTAATAGACAGCACGGTGAGTGCTTATTCGGCACTAATTCAGGTTAATTGACTATAGCTATAAATTTTATAATAAATTGATAATATAACGATGTTCAAACTTTTTTACGTATTTTTTAAATTATTTTTAATATTAGGGCTAATAGCTATTAGTGCTTGTATATATTTGTTGTATAATTACTCTAAGGATTTACCGGACTATTCACAACTTGCCGATTATCATCCACCATCGGTAACAAGAGTGTATGCCCAAAATGGAAAATTAATGGAGGAATATGCTTTAGAACGTAGAGTTTTTGTACCTATTAGTAGTGTGCCACGCTCTCTTATAGAGGCTTTTATTTCAGCTGAAGATAAGAATTTTTTTGAACATTCAGGAGTTGATATTATAAGCATAATTAGAGCAGCAATACTAAATATTTCTAATATTGTACACCACCGTAGAGTGGAAGGAGGGTCAACTATTACCCAGCAAGTAGTCAAGAATTTTTTATTAACCTCCGAGGTATCGATAGAACGTAAGATTAAAGAGGCGATTTTATCCTATATGGTCTCAAAAACCTTTACTAAAGATCAAATTTTGGAGCTATATCTTAATCAAACATTTTTTGGTAGGGGAGCCTACGGAGTTGCCATGGCTGCTCAAAATTATTTTAATAAATCTATTGACGATTTAACTCTTGCTGAATCAGCTTTTATTGCTGGGTTACCAAAAGCTCCATCAAATTTTAACCCGGAAAAAAATTATGCCAGGGTAAAAGAGCGTAGAGATTATGTCATTATGAGAATGTTGGAAGATGGTTATATAACGCAAGAAATAGCAAAAGAGGCAATAGATACGGCAATTATTTTACAAAAGCGGGATCGTAGCGAAACCGTTACCGCCGGTTATTATGCTGAGCAAGTGCGGGAAGAAGTTATTCGTAGAATTGGCAGTAAAGAATATTTTTATACCGGAGGCTTAACAGTCATTACCTCACTTGATGCTAATATGCAGCAAGCTGCAGAGAATTCTCTTAGAAAAGGTATAAGAGAATATGACAGAAAACATGGTTTTAGAGGAGTTATCACTAATATAGATATAAATAACTGGCAAGATAATTTAAATAAACTAACAAAGCCACCCGCCATTCTAGAATATCAATTGGCGGTAGTATTAAATGTTTCAGATAATCAAGCGGAAATTGGTCTTTGCGACTTGAGTAAGTCCAAAATAGCTTTATCAGAAATGAAATGGGCGAAAAATAACCTTAAATCTGCAAAAACTCTTTTGCAGAAAGGTGATGTTATAGTAGTCGAAAAAGTAAATGCTAATTACTCTTTAAGGCAAATTCCTACTGTTAATGGGGCTATTATGGTGATGAACCCTACAACAGGGCAGGTGCTTGCAAGTGTTGGTGGGTATGATTTTGCGGTTAGTAAATTTGATCGTGTTACCCAGGCTTTACGACAACCAGGGTCACTCAGTAAAACTTTCGTTTATCTGGCTGCTTTAGAAAATGCCATCCAGCCAAATAGAATTTTTGAAGATGGTCCAGTAGAGGTTCCACAAGGTCCTGGTATGCCAGTTTGGCGACCAAAAAATTATAAAGGGGATTTTTTGGGTTTAATTACTATGCGTACAGGTCTTGAGAAATCGCGAAACCTTATTACTGTCAGGGTAGCACAATCTATAGGACTAAACAAAGTTGCTGAAATAATCAAGCGATTCGGCATTAATAATGAGCCAAAGAGATTTTATTCTATGGTTCTTGGTTCGCTCGAAACCACGTTAAAAAAAATGATAACTGCTTATGCAATAATTGCCAATTCAGGGAAAAAAGTCACCCCACATTTTGTCGAACTCATTAAAGATCGTAACGGTAAAATAATTTATCGTAGAGACAATAGAGAATGTGAAAATTGTAGTGTATCTGATTCCCAGCTTACTGATAACGTATCACAGCCTATCTTGTCTCAACCAGATTGTCGAATGATTACCGATGAGGCAAGTGATTATAAGATTGTCTCATTTCTTACTGGAGCAGTTGAAAGAGGCACCGCAATAGCTGCAAAAAAACTTGGTAAGATTATAGCTGGTAAAAGCGGTACCACCAATGAGAGTATGGATACTTGGTTTATTGGTTTTACTCCCAAAATAATTGTTGGAACATATATTGGCTATGATACACCAAAAACACTTGGAAAAACTGCCACAGGGTCAAGTGTTGCCTTACCGATATTTATCGACTTTATGGAAAAGGCATATTCTGATATCCCTTCACTGGCGTTTAAAATACCAGAATCGATTAAATTATTACCAGTAAATCCACAAACCGGTAAAATTACCTCTTCTGGTAGTATTATGGAAGCATTCAAAACTCATGATATACAGATATTAGATTATCAACAAGAGACCCAAGATAATGATGATTTCCATAATATCTCACCTGAAAAAGATAATTCTCAGGAGGTATATTAGGCTCTGTGAACAAGATTTAAATTACTAGATTTCGACTCTTTTTAGCTGCAAATTATAAGATTTTTTTGAAATAGAACTAACTATTCCGGTAAAAATCTTATTAATTTTCGCTTAAAAATACTCAAAATCTAAACAATTAAAATTTTGTTCACAGAGCCTAGTACTACAGTTGTAGATTGAATGTGAGTGTTCACGGAAAAAAGGTTAAAGTATAAGATGTCATTGCGAGGAGGTT
>NZ_MWZE01000046.1 GCF_002259525.1 Rickettsia endosymbiont of Culicoides newsteadi
AAAAAAACATTTATCACAGGCATTAACTCCTTGCAACTCCTATATCTCCTTTATTTTTTCTTATCCCTTATCCCGAATTGACGTGTTATGCAAGAGGTCTATTATCGAGTTAAACACTCTGACTTGATAATATGGGCTGCCACATTTGAAGAACTATTAGAGTCAATTGATGAAAAGTTGGTGACGTCGTCGCTCAATGCTCGTCTATTACTTATAGGCATCGCTCCATCGTTCCTGCTACCCAATTCCCCTGAATTGACTATAGAACCTTGAAAGCCTAACTCCCTTAAGATTTTTTGGCTTTCTCTTAGTTGTTCATCTGCTTTTTTTTCATCAACTAATAATGATGTAAGCCTTGCTGCTATATTTGATTTAGTACAATTAAATTGAATTAATTCTGGTAAAATTTCCTTATTAGCAACAATATTAATCAAAGAAATGTAAGGTATTTTTATTAATAATTTTATTAGAAAAAAACTTACGATATTTAATTTATATGCAACAACCATTGGCGTATTACAAGCAGCAATTTCTAAAGTATTAGTACCAGATTTTGCTAAAGCAAGGTCAGAGGCAGCAAAAATCTTAAGCCGATCACTTGAGAACTGGTAATTGAATGTTGCATCTGATAAAAACGCTTTAATTAAAGACTGATGACTAGGATCGGCCAGGACAAATATCACTTGAATATTAGGGAACTGCTTTGCTAATAAATTAATTGCTTCTATAAAGATAGGGGCATGCCTTATTATTTCACTTTTGCGGCTACCACAAGTGATGCATAATAATTTTGAATGAATAGGTATTTGTAATTCTTGCTTTAATTGTTGTTTATCGTGATCATCATAAAAATACTGTTCTAATATTGGATGACCAATATACCGACAATCTAGCCCAACTTTTTGGAAATATGGCGGCTCAAATGGCAGCAAAGCTAACAAATAATCGTAAATTTTAGCGTATTTCATAGCTCGAGAAGGTTTGTATGCCCAGACTGATGGGGCAACAATATGCATGATCTTTAAGTTAGGTCTAATTTCTCGAACCTTCTTTGCCACCCTATAAGTAAAGCCTGGTGAGTCTATGGTAATTAATAAATCTGGATTATGTTGAATAATATCGTCAATAGTTTGTTGAATTAACTTAGTGAGCCTAAAAATATGTGGTATAATTTCGACGAAGCCCATAAGATTTATTTGACTAATCGGGAAAAGGCTATGGTGCAATCCCACTTGTTGCATCTTATCGCCGCCAATACCAACGAACTCTAATTGCATTTCCTCCAATTTATAGAGATTTTTTAGGCTTTGCATCAAACGACTTCCTATAAAATCTCCTGATATTTCGCCAGCAATTAGATAAATCTTAACCATTTGACTTCTTACTACATAGACTTAAGTTCTTTTCAATCACTGCCGAACGGATACCAACACAATCAAGAATCGAATGAAATACATAGTCATGACTAATCTCAGTATCTAAATGACTGACTATAGAATTCACTAAGTCAGGATGTTTTTTTTTAAATTCATCTGATACCCAAACTAAGAAAGGCACAGTAGTTTGTTCTGGAATCATCGGACCACCGTGACCATAATAACCATGCTCGCCTAAAGATTCAGCGTGATCAGAAACATATATTAAAATAGCGTTGCTATTTTTTAATAAACCTATCACGCTATATAAAAAAAATCAGTATATAAAATAGTATTATCGTAATCATTAACTAACTGTATAGGATCACAAGTGCTTTGATCTACCATAGTAGTAGAATTACATTTAGGAGTAAATTTTTCGAATTCTTTAGGATATCTAGCAGAATATTTCCAATGACTACCACTTGTATGAACAATTAAGACATCTTTAGTAGCAGAAGAATCTACAATATTTTTAATATAAGGTAACATTTTCTCATCATGATCCAGCCTTGTTAATAGAACCGAACCACCAGGGAGCATACTAAACTTAGCCTGATCATAAATTGTATATGGGTCTTTACTTTTAAAATATTGCACCAAACTTTGAGTACCAATCCAATTAGTATTAAAGTCAAGCATGGTAAAAATTGATAAAAAACTTGTATCTCCTGTAATTTTGTCTATATCCTTAGCAGGATGGCGGGACATAAGAGATGGAACTGAGATACATGTATGATTAGATGAAGATTGTGCTTTAAATGAAAAAAGATTTTCAACAGTGCTTAAATATGGTGTAGTGTCCCTGGAATAACCATTAATACCAAAATGATCAAATCGTGCCGATTCTCCTATAACAACTACAGCTACAATATTTTGATCAGATTGATCGATAAAAGAAAATTTTTCTCTTATATTCTCACGCATGCTGCTTTTGTTGTTACTATTGGATAAGTATAAATATGTATTATGTAGATATTGAATAGGAAAATAACTATTTAGCAACTTGAATTTCGGAGCAATAATATTATTAACAGAAATTAAAAGACAAATTGCTGATAGTAATTTTGTGACAAATAGTTTACTATCTAAAATAGAGAAGTGTTTCATTGTATAAATACAGCTAAACAAACTAAAAATTAACCATACAATCAGCCTGATGCTGATTATTTCGTATAGTTCATTCAAGTCAGTGGAGAAAAAACTACCCATCATTTCTTTTGTAGGAGAAATTTTAAAGAAATATAGGTAATAACTAGCAATTGCCCCTGTTATAAATAAAAATATCGCTCCAATTATAAAAACAAGCCGATGGATAGTTAAACCAAAAAAAATGATAAAGCAAGTAAAGTAAATATATAAAAAGTCTTTACTCAACTCCAATATCGCTTTCAAAAAAGTTATCTTGTAGTAGCTGAATTTGTAACAAGAAACTACTGAATTAAAAAATATGAAATAAATAAGGGCAAAAACTAAAGATAGTTTTATTAATTTACTATCTAGGTGTTTTTGAATTAGTTCTGACATAATAAACACGTACTTTGTATAAATTGTAATTTAGGTATCATGATAATAGCAGTATTGCAAGAATTTTTTCAGCTTCTACAAGCTAATAGACCAATTATTGCCATAGATTATGGAATACGGAAAACAGGCATCGCTATTTCAAATCAAGAACAGACTATTGCTATGCCACTAAAAACTATTTATGAAACGATAGAAGAAAAAAAGATTAAGTCAATATTAGATTTAGTCGCAACTTATTCTATTTGTGGTATAGTCATAGGTTTGCCTATTAGTATGAATGGTAACTCTAGTGAGCAAACTATAATTGTATTAAAATTCAGTGCAACATTAAGTTCTGCAACAAATCTTCCTATATATCTACAAGATGAAAGGCTTACTTCCCTTGCTGCCAATAACTTATTAAAATCGTTAGGAGTTAAAAGACGAGAACGTAACCAAAAAGATGACTCAATTGCAGCAAGTATGATTTTAGAGACTACTTTAGATTCTATTAAGAAACTTCAATAGACCTCTTGCATAACCTAATCTAATTGGTAATTTTGTTGTCAAAACTCGTCTCCGTTCCTCACGTACATCTTAGTACGCTGCGGTACTCGACTTCGTTTTTCCTAAAAATTCCTCAATTATCTTTAGGTTATGCAAGAGGTCTAATAGTATATTGATGAGAAGTTGGTACTAATGGAGTACATATACGTCATTGCGAGACCACGCAAGTAGGTTGTGGCAATCCATTTTAATCGTTTTTTGGATTGCTTCGTCGCTACTAAAGTAGCTCCTCGCAATGACGCTGATGCTAAAATACTAATCGGATTTATACCGCTGCCAATTCAAGTTAATTCACTATAATAGGCGAGCATTGAGTGACGACGTCACCAACTTCTCATCAATTGACTATACATGGTCTTGCAATGACAAAAATCTACCTAAAACTATTTATCTAGTTCAAATAGTTGATGCAAGCAACGTATAGTTTTTTCGGTATCAAGGTCTTTTATTAGCAGAGAAATTTTAATTTCTGAAATTTGTATCATTTTCACTGATATATTTTGTTTTTCCAGTTCAGTTAATACCATATCAAGAAAATTATGGTCATTTTTAATGCCGTGACCAATAATCGATACTATAGAAATTTGGCTATCGATAATAAAATTATTTATCTGATTAGCATTCTTTAGATCATCTAGCAAATGCTGTAATTTATTTTTATCGGATAATTGGATAATAAAGCTATATTGTCGATATTCCTCGATATTTTCCATTAATTCTAGGTGAATATTATGGTTAGTGATCAGGTTGCATATCTTAGAAAAATTTAATTGAGTGGAATTTACTACTAATTTTAATAAATTTTTGTTGGAAGTAATGCCGGTAATTTTTTTATTTTCCATAATTTTTTCTCTAGATGTTATTAGTGTACCACTATCTTCATGGTATAATGGTAGTGAGAACGACGATAAAACGCGTATGGGTACGTTATATCTAATAGCCGCTTCTAAGGAGCGTGGATGCAACACTTTCGCTCCACAAGATGCAAATTCCAGCATTTCCTCAAAACTAATCTGTGATAATTTCTTTGCTCCAGAAACAATTCGTGGATCAGCAGTAAAAACCCCTTCTACATCAGTGTATATATCACATCTATCAGCTTGCATAGCAGCTGCAATTAACGAGGCAGTAGTATCGGATCCTCCTCGACCAAGCGTTGCTAACCTATTATTATTACTGATACCCTGAAATCCAGCAACTACCGGGATGATGTCTTGTTTAATACATTCTGTTAATAAACTAGTAGAGATTTGCTCAACCAAAGCTTTGCTATAATTATCATTGGTTAAGATTGGTAATTGCCATGCTAGCACAGACCTTGCATCTATGCCTTGTTGTTGTAGCTCAAGGGCAAGTAAGGAGGCTGTTACCATCTCTCCACTACAAAGGGCAGCATCATATTCTGCCAGTTGTGAACTAGTCTTAAGACTAGAAACCTCATTGCATAAAGTAACTAGTTGATTGGTAACACCAGCCATAGCTGAAACTACAATTATTACTTGATTACCATGCTGCTTTTCAAGCTTAATAATGGGAATAATTTCTTTTATTCTTGCAATGTTAGCAACAGAAGTTCCGCCAAATTTTTGAACTATTATGGACATAAATTGAAGAGATGTTGTTAAAAGGTCATTGCAAGAAGGCGTGAATCAAAGAAGTAATCTAACAAATATGGATTGCCACGACCACTATGTGGTCTCGCAATGACGTGACGTTGAGAGATAAAAACAGTCATTGCGAGGAGGCGTAGCTAACGAAGCAATCCAAGAACATTAAGCTCGATTAACCTTCCATCATTTGCTTACGAGCAACTTTTCTCTTCCTTCTTTCTGTTTCTTGATCCTTACGGACACGTTTTACTGAAGGAGGTTCATAGAAACGAGACATTTTCATTGAACGAAAAACAAGCTCTCTTTGCATTTTTCTTTTCAAATTTTTAATTGCTTGCTCACCATTCCCAGCATGAACATTTACTAGTATCACTTTTAATTACCCCCTTTTCGTGCAAATTAGATTGTTGAATGATATGAACATTATCTATATACTAAATGAATATGTCAATATTAAAAGATGCATTTATGACTATTGAAGAGAAATATCATAGTTTAAAAGTACAATTTGTACAGACTTTAGCAAAACTGCTAGTTTTTAACGAGTGGAATGATAAATTATTAGCAGATACGGAAACAGAATGTGGTTTTGTTAAAGGATATTGCCATATAATTTTTCCTGAGGGGATAAGGGAAATAGTTGATTTTTTTGAAAGCTGGCAAGACCAGAAAATGTTGGAGTTATTATCTCAGCAGGAGACCCCGATTAAAATAAGGGATAGAATTGATTTAGCCTTAAAAATCAGAATAAAAGATGGTATAGCTAATCCTACTAACATTACACCTAATTCACAAACGTCATTGCGAGGAGATACTTTAGTAGCGACGAAGCAATCCAGAAAAGTGATTGAAAATGGATTGCTTCGTCGGCTTATGCCTCCTCGCAATGACACCAATTGGTCACAAATAGATGCTAATCAGGTTAGCTATATAGCTAAACTTGTACATTTGAGGAATCGTAGTTATTTTGCCGTACCATCAAACAGCATATTTGCAACAAAAACAGCCTTTCGTACTTGTGACTTAATTTGGCGTTATGCAGGCGATAAGTCTATAGATTATAATTATTATACTAAGAGAGGTCTGTTACTCAGTGTTTATATAACTTCAATACTCTATTACATTCAAGATGAGTCAGAAGATAATATAGATACTGATAAATATATTACTAAATCTTTATCCAATATCATAACTATATCCTCTAAATGTAAGAATATGTTAAAGCTACCAAACCCTGTCGATATACCAATTATTCGACTATTTTTATAATATACTTTCTATAATCGAGACTATAATGACTAAAAAACACTACCCAGATATTCAATCTAATGTTGATTTTCCAACAATTGAGAGAAAGATTTTAGCTTATTGGCAAAAGCATAATATTTTTCAAAGAACTATAGATGCTAGACCATCAGTAAAAAATGATAAGAATAACGAATTTATATTTTATGATGGCCCCCCTTTTGCCAATGGGCTCCCACATTATGGACATTTGCTAACTGGGTTCATCAAGGATGTTTATGCACGTTATCAAACCAGTAGAGGCAAAAGAGTTGAGCGACGCTTTGGTTGGGATTGTCATGGACTACCTGCCGAGATGCAAGCAGAAAAGGAGTTGGGTATTTCTGGTAGAACTGCCATTATCAATTTTGGTATTGATAAATTTAACGAGCATTGTCAATCATCGGTGATGAAATATGCTGATCAGTGGCAGAAATATGTTAATAGGCAAGCAAGATGGGTGGATTTTGACAATTCCTATAAAACTATGGATAAAGCCTTTATGGAATCTGTTTTATGGGCTTTTAAAGAATTATACAATAAAGGGCTTCTTTATGAATCAATGAGGGTAATGCCTTATTCTTGGGCATGTGAAACGCCTTTATCCAATTTTGAAACTAGGCTAGACAACTCATATAGAGAGAGAACTGATAAGGCGGTTACGGTAAGTTTTGTACTTAATGAGAAATTGCCAGGTTCTATGCAGTATAATGAGTATAGAATGCTGGCATGGACTACGACGCCATGGACTTTGCCGGCTAATTTGGCATTAGCCATTGGAGCAAATATTGAATATGCTTTAGTGCCAAATGGTCAGGTTTGTTATATTTTGGCAAAATTTGCTTTAGAAAAATATCACAAAGAATTAGGGCTTAGTGCTGACACAAATTATGATATAATTGAAGGTAAGTGCTTATTAAACATGAATCTTACTTACCAACCATTATTCGATTATTTTTCCAATCATCCAGGTAGTTTCAAAGTACTTTCTGGAGATTTTGTCGTCGAAGGAGACGGTACCGGTATCGTACATATGGCTCCCGGTTTTGGTGAGGAAGATCAAATTCTTTGTCAATCGCAAGGAATAGAACTCGTTTGTCCTGTAGATAATGCTGGGAAATTTACCAAAGAAATTTATGATTTTGTCGGTTTGCAAATATTTGATGCTAATGATCAAATTATTATTAAGCTAAAAAATCAGGGAAATTGGTTTAAAACTGAGCAATATATTCATAATTATCCGCATTGCTGGCGTACTGATACCCCTCTTATATACAAAGCAGTTCCTTCTTGGTATGTGAAAGTTACCGAATTTAAAGACAGAATGGTTGAATTAAATCAGCAAATTAACTGGATACCCTTGCATATTAGGGATAATCTATTTGGAAAATGGTTAGAAAATGCTAGAGATTGGTCAATTAGCCGTAATAGATTTTGGGGGACGCCTCTCCCAGTCTGGAAGTCGGATGATCCGGCTTGTCCTAGAATTGATGTGTATGGTTCAATAGAAGAGCTAGAGAAAGATTTTGGGGTAACAATCGTTGATTTGCATCGACCTTTTATTGATCAGCTAACTAGAAAAAATCCAGACGATCCAACCGGTAAGTCAATGATGCGTCGAATAGAAGATGTATTTGATTGTTGGTTTGAAAGCGGCTCTATGCCTTATGGACAAGTACATTATCCATTTGAAAATAAAGATTGGTTTGAAAAGCATTTTCCTGCTGATTTTATAGTGGAATATTCAGCACAAACACGTGGTTGGTTCTATACTTTAATGGTATTATCAACTGCCTTATTTGACCAACCACCTTTTTTAAATTGTATTTGCCATGGAGTTATATTAGATAGTACCGGACAAAAATTATCAAAGCGTCTTAATAATTATGCTGATCCATTAGAATTATTTGATAAATATGGTTCTGATGCTCTAAGAGTCACTATGCTTTCTACAAACATAGTTAAAGGTCAGGAATTATTGATCGATAAAGAAGGAAAAATGGTTTTTGAGAGCTTACGTTTATTTATTAAGCCTATTTGGAATGCCTACCATTTCTTTACTATGTATGCTAATGCTGACCAAATCAAAGCTGAACTAGACTTTAATTCTCAAAATGTGCTAGATCGTTATATTTTATCAAAACTAAAAATATCAGTACAAAAAATTCAGCATGGGTTAGATAATTTTGACAGTCAAATAGCCTATAGTAACATTGCCGATTTTTTTGAAGTATTAAATAATTGGTATATTAGAAGAAGTAGAAATCGTTTTTGGAAAAGTGAGAAAGATCAAGATAAGAAAAATGCTTATAATACCTTATATAGTTGTATTAAAATAATGTCGTCCGCTCAATCTAGTTTATTGCCATTAATTTCTGAGGAGATTTATTTGGGACTCACCGGGATAGAACCGAAAGGTGAGAGTAGACTTCCTGCAAAAGAGTTTTGTGGGAAGTCTAGTGTTCATTTGACAGATTTTCCTACACTAGATAAGATAGAAGTGGATGATGATTTGGTTAGCACCATGGATCAAATATTAGATATTTGTAGTAATGCTTTATTCATTAGAAGTAGCGAGAATATTCGGACTAGACAACCATTGAGCAGCTTAACAATCATTAGCAGCAATAATGAGCTATTAATAAAATTTGAAGAATTGATTAAAGATGAAATCAATGTTAAAAAGGTAATTTATAAAGATGATGTAGAAAATTATGCCGATCATAAATTATCGATTAACTTTCCTAATTTAGGTAAGCGTCTACCTCATAAAGTCAAAGATATCATAGTAGCTTCTAAAAAGAATCAGTGGCAACTTACTCCTGAGCATCTAATAATAGCCGGAGAGAAGCTGAATAATGATGAATTCTCTCTAGCCTTACAACCTAAAAATGCTAAAGGTACAAAATCTTTAGCTAATAATCAGGGGCTAATATTGCTAGATTTGGAAATAACACAGGAATTATACGAAGAAGGTATAGCGAGAGATTTAATACGCTTTATTCAACAAGCGAGAAAAGATGCCAATTTTGCTATAAATGACAGAATTTTCCTAGAGATTATTGGTAAGCCAGATTTTATGCTAATAGTCCAGCAACATAGTAAATTCATTCTCGAACAAACCTTAAGTGAATTTGCTAGCAATTTTACGCCAGACTATATGACCGATATTGAATTAGATTCAAATACGATAAGCATAAGAGTGTCAAGAGTTTCTAAGCACATAAGCTAACTTTAAACGGAGAATCTATAATGGTCTCCATATTTTGGACACAAAAATAGAAGAAATGAGATAGAATTCTTTAGCAAAAAAGGAGAGCTAGAGATGAAAAAACAAGTAAGGCAATATAGTGCTGAGGAGAAATCAAAAATTGTCATAGAGACAATCAA
>NZ_MWZE01000047.1 GCF_002259525.1 Rickettsia endosymbiont of Culicoides newsteadi
ACAAATTGCAGCTTGAAAAATGCAAAAATGGGAAACAAAATTATTATTTTTTTGTCTTGATTTTTCAGTCCAGTATCGTATAACAACTATCAGAAAATACTTTAAACTCTCTTTAACTATTTTTTCTATCTTCTCTGGTGATTTGGCTTGTAAAGTTTGTAAGTTATGAATTCGATCAAAAATTTTAATAATAGCTACATTATATTTTTTTTGTTTACACAATAATGTCATTGTCTCTGCTGCACTAATTTTCCCATAAGATTTAACCCTAGTCAAATCTACCACTTGACTAGCAACTTGCTCACCAAAAATTCTACCAATCATATCTTCTGTGAGAGTTGTATCTTCAATAGTATCATGTAGTAAACTGGTAATGATCATATCAGTTTTATAATATTTTGGTCTTTCTACTGCGGTATATTCAGCAACCATATACGCCACCTCTATCGGGTGAGAATAATATGGGTCACCAGATTGTCGCATCTGCGAACCATGATACTTTTTGGCGTAATATATACCTTTTTTAACCATATCAATATCTACTGGTATAGTTACTTCCTGGTTTATCTGCATTAGTTTACTTAGTAACCTCTCAGAATATTTGCAATCTTCGTATTTTGTTTCCCAATCATTAATATCTTCCATATAACTACCTATTACATTATTTTAATTATAAAGTATATTAAACTAAAAATTAAAATACTAGCAAATAATTTATTATTTGCTTCTTAAAATAATAAGTATTTTGTTACATTTAAGTTACAACCCTATATAAATCAATCGAGTCTTATATATTTCCAATTATAATTTTTTCTGTTGTTCTAAAGAGATATAGTGGCTTCGTAACCTCGACCTACCAAGCTAGAGAGTTGGTATTACTAGGTTCTGTTGACAAAATTTTTAACGTAACCATATTAAAGCTCCAACAAAATTTAGAAAGGCTAAAAAGGTGGCTGGGGCGGATGGATTCGAACCACCGATGACGATACCAAAAACCGTTGCCTTACCACTTGGCTACGCCCCATCACTCTAAGATAGCTTATAGCAACAAACAATTATCTAGTCAAATAATTTATAACTTATGAGACATTCACGTGTAAGAAAAATTTTGTACGCCTTATTTATTGTCTCCATTATTCAATTAAAAGGTAATTGCATTAAGCATTTAAGTTAAGTATAATTACCAGTTACATTTAATCAAATTTAATCATTTTACGAATAATGTCTTATTTAAGCTTTATAGATGATGTTACACTTGAAAAGGTTGTTAAATTTGTCTTAGATAAAGGCAGGGCAGCAATGATCAAAGCAGAGAAAAAATTTGATCGTAATGTGTGGATCCGTTTTCTATTATCTTTGAAATGGCTAGTTTTAAAATTAATTCTAGTGAGTGGCTGAAGAGTGAGAAATCCCGTCAATCACAAAAAACTTTATCAAATCACCTAGGTGATTTTCACCAACAAATATTAGGGGCATTTGATGGATGGGAAAGTTTAAGTTCTGGTCAAATGGTAGATATTGTCAATCACGATAAAAAAAATCATTGGAGAAGTAAAAAATAAACATAATACTCTTAAGGGTTCAGACAAAGCTTCTATGTATTACAAATTAGAAAATTTAGTAATGCAAAAAGGTCATATGTATAAAGGATATACAGCATATTACATTGAGATAATTCCTAAAAAACCAAAGCGGTATAATATTGAGTTTGTTCCTTCTAACGCTTCCACTGGTGTTATATGCCCAAGAAACCGTTTGATACGACAAATAGATGGTGATAGTTTTTATAGTCAATTCAGGGGAATTTGGTGCTAGGAGCGATGGAGCGACGCCTATAAGTAATAGGCGAGCGACGAGTGACGACGTCACCAAATTCTCATCAATTGACTATATGCACTTGCAACTGGTGTAGATGATGCTCTTGAACAATTATTTGAGATAATCCCAACCATCATATCAAACTTACAGCCAGAATTCAAAATTAATACAGGGCAAAACGATGAGTTTATAAAAAAATTCTTTAAATCTGCGTTTCAGGCAAAATAGTCATGCTAAGATGATCAAAATAATTTTCTAGCATTGCCACAAGGCATCTACCAATATGATATGCAAGATTAACAGGCACAGCATTACCAATCTGCTTGTATTGCGATGATCTTGAACCAACAAATTTCCAAGAATCTGGAAAACTCTGTATTCTAGCGTATTCGCGTATTGTTAAAGGACGCGTCTGCGACGGATGGCATCGTTCTGTTTGTTTTTGTGCAGGGTTACAAGTCAAAGTTAGGGACGGCTCATTCCAAGAAAGTCTTCTTGCCATTCCAGTCTTACCACCACTTAGATGATAGCTAGCACCCATATAATCTCTTTGTAAAACATCAGGCAAATTTCGCCAGTATCCACCTTCTGGTATTAATTCCATTATTTTCTTTTTCTGAGCAGTATAAGTTTGACCATCAGATATTGGAACATCCTTTAGCACTTCAGCTATACTAATAGTATAATCTTGTTCTTTAGGAAATATAATAGAACATGATAAGTCGTTCCTTACCCCTATAATTACTAATCGTTCTCTTTTTTGAGCTACATCTAAATATTGTGCTCTTAGAACTTTATAAGCGATACGATACCCTAATTGACTTAGAACATGAATCATAGTTGATAATGTTCTACCTTCGTCATGCTTTTCCAGTCCTTTAACATTTTCAGCTAGTATAATTTTAGGTTTTATTTGTTCTATTGCTCTTGCATATTCAAAGAACAGAGAACCGCGTATATCTTCAAAACCAAGCCTTTTACCGGCATAACTAAAAGCTTGACAGGGAAATCCACCAGCTAAAATATCTGCATAAATATTCTTGTAACATATTTTACTTACATCATCATTAATAACATGCCAGCTTGGCATATTAGTTTTTAATGTATCAGCTGCATTTTTATTTATTTCTACAAAAAGAGAACCTTTAAGACCGGAATTATGCAATCCTAAAGCTAAACCACCGGCACCAGCAAATAGTTCTAAAACTTGAAAATTGGTTTTTCTTTCTGATTGTAATATTTTGAATCCTATATTATTATTCCCGGATAATTTTGATTTTAGTCTCTGTAATTCTTCAGATTGAAAAAAACGGTGTTTATTTTTATTTCTGTATGCTTTTACAAGCCCTTTTTTTTCCCACTTTCTGATAGTATCAAACGATACTCCTAACAAAGCACTAGCCCTTGCAATAGTAATTAGGGAATTATAGTCAATTGATGAGAAGTTGGTGACGTCGTCGCTCAATGCTCGCATATTACTTATAGGCGTCGCTCCATCTTTCCTGCTATCTAATTCTCCTAAATTGACTATAGTATCATGTGGCTGATGTTCATTAGACATATAGTAACCCTTTCTTATGTACAGGTTACTATATTATATAAATCATGGTTAATGTCAATCAGTAACCTCAACACTATATAATCAAATTTTTTCGGAGTAGCTATAAAAAAATAATAACTTCTTTGTTAATATGTGCTAGAATCTAATACTAAGTAAGATAATCAATTATTTTAGGCTAATGGATAAGGTATCAAGCTCTGTTCAAGAATATATTAAGTCCGGGGAATATTTTGTTGATGCTAGAAGATGGTATAATTTTGAATATTTATATCCGCTTGTACACAGATCATTTTTGCTGATATTTACGGTAGTTTTCTTGGCATTATTTCTAGGTGTAGTGGTTAGTGTTAACAGTTTATTACCAACAGTTCGTCAGGTAAGATACGCAATTAGTGCTGAATCTCTAAAGAGTGCAACAATAACTAACGCTAATCATATAAAAAGTAATGCAATTAATTCTATTGCAGATATTATGATTAAAAATTATGTGATACACAGAGAATCTTATGATTATGATTTTCTTCGTCCTCAATTTATGTTTATTCAGAATAGTTCTACACGTATAATATTTAGACAATTTGCCAATTTTATGAATATTGACAATTCATTGTCACCAGTTATGCGTTACCAAAGGTCTTTAAGGCGTTCTGTTAATATATTATCAGTGGTTTATCATAAGAATAATAAGGCTGAGGTTATATTTACATCGGTGGCAAAAAATTCTGCTAATGATATTTTGGAAAATATGGTTTGGCAAGCGACAATAAATTTTGAAATAGATGCCATTAATATCCATTTACCTCCTAACTCAAATTTTAATTTTGTGGTTACTGGTTACAAACTTAAATTAATAGAAGATAAAAGTAAGAAATAAAATGAAGCGATTAATAATATTGTTTGTGGTAGTATTTTCTGTAAATACTGCTTTAGCTGTTAGAGAATCTAGACCATTGCCGATCGATAGCAGAATTAGGGTAATGGTGTATAGTCCCGATGATGTATTTAAATTCACCGGATACTACGGTTATCAAGCTAGTATAGAGCTAGCAAAAGAGGAGGAAATAGTTAGTATTTCCATGGGGGATACTACTTCTTGGCAAATAGTACCAGCCGGTCATAGGATTTTCATTAAGCCAATGGAACAAGATGCTACAACGAATATGACGATTATTACTAACAAGCGAACTTACTTTTTTGAACTATATGCTGCAGAAGCTTCGGACATGAGAGATCCAGAAATGGTTTTTAATTTAAGATTTATCTATCCTGATGATGAAAATTCAGGAGATTATTTGCAAACTTATGTTACATCCTCAGCTAACCTTGATTTATCTCATCCGGAGAAATATAATTTTAATTATTCGATAAGTGGTAATGAATCAATTGCCCCAATTAGAATTTTTGATGATGGAGTGTATACTTACTTACAATTTAGAGATAAAAATGCTGAGTTACCAGCTATTTTTGCAGTTGATGAAGCTCTTAGAGAATCGATGGTAAATTATCGACTTGCTCAAGATAATGCTAATATGGTGATTATTGAACAGGTATTTCACAAACTGTCAATACGCCATGGCAAAAAAATAGTATGCGTGTTTAATGAAGCATTTAAACCGTATTAAGCTTTAGAACTAACCCCACAACTGTTGAAAGTTAGAAGGTAAAGGGGGTTTTAGATAGGTTTTCTGTCATTGCGAGACCACGTAGTGGTCGTGGCAATCCATCTTTGGTTACTTTTATGGATTGCCGCGTCGCCGCTTTTAGCGGCTCCTCGCAATGACGGCTTGAGGACGTGAGGTTCCAACTGTTGAAAGTTAGAAGATATATTTTTTAAGGTAATTACTAATGTTGGAAACATCGCACATATTACAAGAATATTTGCCTATAGTGGTATTTTTTGCTATAGCATCAGTTTTGTCGTTGATAATAGTTACATTACCGAGGCTTTTGAGTCCTCGGAAATATAATAAGGCTAAGCTGGATAGTTATGAATGCGGATTTGACCCTTTCGGTGATGCTAGGAGCAAATTTGATGTACGTTTTTACCTAGTAGCTATTTTATTTATTATTTTTGATTTAGAAGTAACTTTTTTGATACCATGGGCTATTACGCTTGGGAAAATTGGTAAATTTGGTTTTTTTTCAATGATGTTTTTCTTATTTGTACTTACTGTTGGTTTTATATATGAATGGAAAAAAGGAGCGTTAGATTGGGAGTAATTACATGAAAGCAAAAATAGATTTATATGATCAAGACAAGCTACTTGCAGAAGAAATCTCAAATCGAGGATTCTTGATAACTAAACTTGATGATTTGCTAGGCTGGGCTAGAGCTAATTCACTTTGGCCTATGAGCTTTGGTCTTGCCTGCTGTGCAGTAGAAATGATGCAAGCTGCTTCCAGCCGTTATGATATGGATCGTTTTGGTATGTTGTTTAGACCAAGCCCCCGTCAATCTGATTTAATGATAGTTGCAGGAACCTTAACCAATAAGATGGCTCCGGCTCTTAGAAAAGTTTATGACCAGATGACTGAACCTAAATGGGTTCTATCAATGGGAAGCTGTGCTAATGGTGGTGGCTATTATCATTATTCCTACTCAGTAGTGCGTGGCTGTGATCAAATAGTACCAGTAGACGTATATGTACCAGGTTGTCCTCCGACGGCTGAGGCTTTGATTTATGGCTTAATGCAATTACAAAGGAAAATTAAAAGAACTACTAGATTTAAGAGTGCTAGTGTATAATATGGAAGAGATTATTGATAAATTGATAAAAAATCAAGGGCTTGAAATAGCTGTGTTACCTGTACAGTCAAATGGTTCAAATATACATTTTGCTGCTTATAAATCTACTATAGAAAGCTTGTTACCATTTTTATCGTCAATTAAGCAATCTGAGAATTTACGTTTTACCGTGTTGACAGATTTGTTTGCTGCTGATTTTTTAGACCGTTTGAAACGGTTTGAAGTAGTGTATAATTTACTAAGTCTTAAATTAAATAAACGTATACTAGTCAAAGTTGAGGTTGGAGAAAATGACATAATTCCTTCAATTACCAAAATCTTTAGTGCTGCCTGCTGGTATGAGCGTGAAGCATATGATATGTTTGGGGTAAATTTTGCTGGGAGCCATGATATTCGCCGTATTCTAACAGACTATGATTTTGTTGGTCATCCTCTTAGAAAAGATTTCCCATTAACTGGGTACGTACAAGTTAAATATGATGAAACTCTAGCAAAAGTAGTATATGAGCCAGTTAAGCTCGATCAGCCATATAGAGAATTTGATTTTTCATCAAGTTGGAAAGGAGCTAGTTATATATTACCTGGGGATGAGAAAGCAAATAAACGTATTTTATAACAGCAATTATAAATTCAAAAATAAAGAGTTAGGTCATAATATATTCCAAATAAAATTTTTATGGTTAGGGATTAAAATCTGGTTATTTCTTTATGAGAACTACAAATAAAAAAATCACTAAGGAAAATTATCTTACCTGATGAATTTTCACTCCAGTTACGAGGATGCGGATTTTAAGTCATCAAACCTCTAATATTTTGCTGCTAATTTATATATCTCCTGTTTTCTTCATATCTATAGTCAACATAATATTTTTATGATTCAATTATTTATTAAATTGACCATTTTTATAATTTTAGCTAAACTGTATATAGTTGTAGATTTATATTAATCTTAATATTATAGGTATATATCATGACAGCACTAAAAAGTTATATAGATAGCAATGGCAGACTTGCTATCCCAGCTAAGATTAGAAAAAAGCTACAACTTAAAGCAGGTGATGAAGTTTCTATTAAATATAAAGATTTTGAATTAATAGTTTCAACTTTTCATGCTAATGTAGAAAGAGCCAGAAATATTTTAAGTAAATACAAGGATATTGACTTGCAAAAAGAGTTGGAAATTATGAGAAGTGAAGATGTCAACAGGTTCTAAACCTTTGATCAAGACAAAAAAATATTTATTGGACACATCAGCAATCATTGCCTTATTAAAAAAAGAACCAGGTTATAAAATATTAGAGGATGTTATCGCAAGTAGTAGTATAGCATCAATTAATTTAAGTGAATTAGTTTCTGTCCTGACTAGGTCTAATATAGCAGAAAATGAAATTGATATAATCGTAGCAGATATAGTACCAGAAATCATACCATTTTGCGAAAATATAGCTATCAAGACCGGTAAGTTAAGTCGATTAACAAAGGATTATGGTCTATCTTTAGGTGACAGAGCATGTATAGCAACTGGTTGCTATTATAACATGGAGATTTATACTACTGATAAAATTTGGTTAAAAGTAGCTGATAATATTACCACAAAAATCATTTTTAGTACTTTAGTTTAAGAAAAGCATACCCTATAATTTTTATAACAGCATAAAAACGTCATTACTACTTATTTATAGCATTCTCACGATGACGTTTAAGTTAGGATCGTAAAATAAGCAATTTACTATCACCATATATTTTCTCTTTAACCATTTCTAAAGAATCGTCTGTAAGATGCTCATTTTTAGCAAATTCAACGACAATAATTGTTCCATCTTTTAACCATTGACCTTTTTTCAAAGCATTTACTGCCTTTGATACAAGATTTTGATAGTATGGTGGATCAATAAAAATTAGATCAAAGCTATTTTTACATTTTGGCAAAGCTGTAGCATTGATATTTAGGAAAGTCATTTTATCCATTTCACCTATTTTACTAGCAAATGCTTTTGCTGCCCGCAAATAATCAGCATTTATATCAATTACTGTAATATCCCCTGCTCCTCTAGAACAGCTCTCAAAAGCTAAGCTACCAGTGCCGGCAAATAAATCGAGAACCTTAGACTCCTTGGTAAATAACCTACCATCACTAAATTCTCCTGAAGTTAATATACTAAAAATCGCTTCTCGAATTTTGCCGGTGGAAGGACGATAATTAGAGTTTTTTAAGGTGGGTATTATCCGATTTTTATGCTTGCCGGCGATAATTCGTATCATAAAAATTTCTTAAATTCCTCAAATGGCATTTCTTTATACTGATTTGGTTGCAAATCACCTAATATAAATCCCCCATAACTAATTCTAATTAACCGGTTAACACTTAAACCAAAATATTCAAATATCTTCCTAATTTCACGATTTTTTCCTTCAGTTAAAATTACTTCAAACCAACAATTAGTTTTTCCTGATTTTATTAATTTAATTAATTTAGGATCATAACGTATTTGATCAATCTCTATATTCTTATAATTTTTAAGCAATGAGCTTGGGTTACCGTGTGCTCTGACTTTATATATACGTTCAAGTTTACTTGATGGTAACTCAAACTTCCTTGCTAAGTCACCATTATTGGTAAGTAATAGTAATCCTTCACTATTTATATCTAATCGCCCGATTGAAATTACCCTAGGTATGTTCTGTAATGCCAAATTTTCAAAGACAGTTTTTCTACCATAATTATCTTTATGTGAGGTAATTAAGCCAACAGGTTTGTAATATGTCCATAAACGCGGAGTTTGTTGTTGATTTATTAGTTTTCCTGATACTTCAATAATGCTAGTATTATCAACCAAGGTGGCAGGTGAATCAATGATCACCCCATTTACCTTTACTTCACTATTTTTGATAAGCAGCTCTGCGGCACGCCTTGAACACACTCCTGCATTACTAATAGCTTTTGCCAGCCTTTGTGTACTATCCTGTTTCAAATAAACAATCCTATATTTTTTTATTTATAACTAACTATCCTGATATCTGTTTCTTATTAATGGCAATATAAAACACTAACATCATGCTAATTGCAATGATCAGTATAAATAATGGTAATTGTATCAATGTTCCGTCATGCATATGTCCCATTAATATTGTAAAGCCTGCTGCAATTACATAATACATAAAACCATAAAGTGAAGATGCCGTGCCAAGAAATTGACCATAACTTTCCAAAGCTTGGCTAAAGCAATTGGTCATTACCATCATGACACCAGTGTTAATCATGCCCATCCATAATAAAGTTTGTAATACAGAGCAGATTACATCATCTTTATTAATTAAACTAAAATAGCTAGATGAAAAGAATAGCAGAGCTCCTAAGCGCATAAGCTTAACACCTGCAAAAATAATATTGTCAGATGTTATTTGCAATTTACGTCAATTCGGGATAAGGTTATAATTTAGAGGAAAGTCGAAATTGCAATTTATGGAAGGTTTATTTTTCTTAAGAG
>NZ_MWZE01000048.1 GCF_002259525.1 Rickettsia endosymbiont of Culicoides newsteadi
CTCTTAAGAAAAATAAACCTTCCATAAATTGCAATTTCGACTTTCCTCTAAATTATAACCTTATCCCGAATTGACGTAAATTATATGATATACGAAAAGAATTAATCATTTTATTTGACTTTTTGTACATAAATCTATATAAGTGTACTGATTATATAATGAATAAAACAGTATGGATAAGGTGAAAGATAATAGTTATTTCTCAGAATTAAGAAGAGTGGTTTGGCCAATTGAAGGGCATGAAAATAAGAAGTTTCTGCCTATGGCAGCTATGATGTTTTGCATTTTGCTCAACTATTCCACCCTTAGGTCGATAAAAGATGGATTTGTCGTAACAGCTATTGGTCCTGAATCAATAAGTTTTGTAAAAACCTATGTCGTTTTACCAATGGCAATACTATTTATGATTGCTTATGTAAAGCTTTGTGACTTTTTAAAACAAGAAAATGTTTTTTACGCTGTAACCAGTTTCTTTCTGGCATATTTTATATTATTTACTTTCGTATTATACCCATATCCAGAGTTGGTGCATCCTAATCCTGAAACAATTGAGACATTAAGTAATGCGTATCCCAATTTTAAGTGGTTTATTAGGGTAGTTGGTAAGTGGAGTTTTGCAGTCTTCTATGCTATATCAGAACTTTGGGGAAGTATGATGCTTAGCTTATTATTTTGGCAATTTGCTAACCAAATTACTAAGACTGAAGAGGCAAAACGCTTTTATTCTATGTTTGGTATGTTAGCAAATTTATCTTTACCAGTTACTGCCATAATACTTTGCTATTTTTTAAGCACAGAAACTCAAATAGTTGCAGAACATCTGAAATATACTCCACTATTTGTTATTATGATGGGTAGTGCTGTAATTATCATGTTATTGTATAGATGGATGAATCAGCATGTTTTAACCGATCCTACTTTATATGACGCAACGAGTAAAGTAAGCAAGAAAGGTAAGGTTAAGCTATCTCTTATAGAAAGCTTTAGAATGATTTTTAGTTCAAAATATTTAGGGCTTATTGCCTTACTCATTATATCTTATAGTGTGTCAGTAAATCTTGTAGAAGGTGTATGGAAGTCAAAGATTCAGCAACTATATCCAAGCAAAGAAGACTATACCATGTATATGGGGCAATTTCAGGCTTGGCAAGGTGTGACAGCTATATTATTCATGGTTGTTGGCTCTAATATCTTAAGAAGGGTTTCTTGGTTCACTGCCGCGATGATTACTCCTATGATGATGTTAATTACTGGAATTGCTTTTTTTGCCTTCATCTTCTTTGATAGCACTATTGCGATGTATGTTACTGGTCTATTCGCTTCTGGACCTTTGGCAGTAGCAGTGATGATTGGAATGATTCAAAATATTTTAAGCAAGGCAACAAAGTACTCATTATTTGACGCTACCAAAAATATGGCATATATTCCTATTGATAAGGATCTTAGAACAAAAGGACAAGCGGCAGTAGAAGTGATAGGTGGTAGGTTCGGTAAATCTGGTGGTGGTATTATCCAGTCAACATTCTTTATCTTGCTTCCTACTTTTACCTTCGTTGAAGCTACGCCTTATTTTGCTGCTATATTTTTTGTTATCGTAATATTATGGATATACGCGATTAAAGTACTTAATAAGGAATATCAAGTTCAGATTAATAGCAAATCTGGAAGTTAGTTCTAATAAGGAAACTGCCTGCGGTAACTAATTAATTATATTTTGAGCTATTTTTTGGTGAGAATAGATATGATTTTTGTAGGAATAGTCTATCTATTTCAAGAAAGTCATGTTTATTCGCAACCAAAAAAAGCCAAATATAGAATTACTTTAATTGTTGCAGGCAGTCTCCTAGCATCGTCCATTGTCACTATCAAATTAGGATGCTACCTTAATCCATATATCCATCAACTGCTACTTTGTTCGGCGGCATATGACCTATCCTTCTGTCTAACAGACTAGAAAAACCACCTTCTTCATATCTCACTTTCTTTCGTCTAAAGAAGCTAGGAGTCTGCCTACAATAACTAAGTAATTCTATATTTGGCTCTTTTGGGCTGCAAATAAACATGATTTTCTTGAAATAGGTACATTATTTCTGCATAAATCATATTTATTCTCACCAAAAAATAGCTCAAAATATAATTAATTAGTTATTGCAGGCAGTCTCCTATTCCTCGTTGCGTCGTTCCGATCTCTTCCGGTCGTTAGGATTCAACATTGCCTTACGAAGTCTAATTGATTTAGGAGTAACTTCTACCCTTTCATCACTTTCGATATAGCTGATAGCTTGCTCTAATGTCATAAGGAGTGGTGGAATGAGCCGCATAGCTTCATCCTTACCCGAAGTCCTAACATTTGACAATTGCTTGGCTTTTAGAGGGTTGACCTCTAGATCATTATCCCGATTATGTTCTCCTATAATCATTCCCTGATATACTAGTTCATTAGGGTTTATAAACATTTTTCCACGATCTTCAAGATTCCATAGAGCATAGGCAACAGCTTCACCATCTCCATTGGAAATTAACACTCCATTACGCCTTCCTTCGATAGCTCCTTTATAGGGAGCGTAGCTATGGAAAACACGGTTCATAACACCGGTACCCCGAGTTTCAGTTAAGAATTGACCGTGATAGCCAATAAGACCACGTGATGGTCCTAAAAATGTTACTCTAGTTTTACCGCCGCCGGATGGACGCATATCAGTCATTTCTGCTTTACGTATGGCAAGTGACTTAACCACAACCCCAACAAAATCATCATCAACATCAACTTGGATTTCTTCAATTGGTTCTAATCTCTTCCCCTGTTCGTCCTCTTTGAATAATACGCGTGGTCTGCTGATTGATAGCTCAAAACCTTCACGCCTCATAGTCTCGATCAATATTCCTAATTGTAGCTCACCACGACCTGCAACTTGAAAAGCATCTTTTTCTTCAGTTTGGCTGACCTGTATTGCTACGTTACTTTCGATCTCTCTCATCAATCTATCGCCTAAAACTCTAGCGGTAAGTTTTGAACCTTCTCGTCCAGCAAGAGGAGAGTCATTTACTCCAAAGGTCATAGATAATGTTGGTGGGTCTATAGGTAAGGATGGCAGTGCTACCATTATCTCAGGAGCACATATCGTATCGGCTACAGTAGCGTTTTGAATTCCAGCAATAGCAATAATATCCCCAGCATATGCCACATCGATAGCTACCCGTTCCAATCCTCGGAATGAGAGTATTTTGCTTATTCGGGCATTTTCAGTTGTCATATTATCACGATTTAGGGCTTTAACATTTTGGTTGGTCTTAATTGTCCCACTATGGATACGACCAGTAAGTACACGGCCAAAATATGGGTTATATTCTCTAGTGGTAACAAGCATAGAAAAAGGAGCTTCGCTATCAGCGATAGGAGTAGGCACATGAGATACTATCAAATCAAAAAGTGGAGCAAGGTCTTTTTGCTCATCGTCTAAGTGACGCGATGCCCAACCGCTACGCCCTGAAGCATAGATAATAGGAAAATCTAATTGTTCATTATTTGCTTCTAATGCCAGAAATAATTCAAATACTTCATCGACTACTTCACTTACCCTTCTATCGGGGCGGTCAATTTTATTGATAACAACAATTGGTTTTAAACCAAGTTTTAGAGCTTTTGACAACACAAATTTTGTCTGAGGCATTGTGCCTTCAGAAGAATCAACTAGTAATATGACCCCATCTACCATAGTAAGAATGCGTTCTACCTCGCCACCAAAATCAGCGTGACCAGGAGTATCAACTATATTGATACGGATATCTTTCCACATCAGGGAGGTGCATTTAGCTAAAATGGTTATACCACGTTCACGTTCCAGGTCATTTGAATCCATAGCACGCTCTGCTACTTCCTGGTTTGCTCGGAAAGTTCCACTTTGCTTAAGCATATTATCAACTAGAGTGGTTTTACCATGATCAACGTGGGCGATAATAGCAATATTGCGAATAGCAGACATCAAAAACCTTTAATATATTTTTTTTAATTGCTGATTATATAGTATAATGGATCAAAATGGAATAGAGTTCTTATAGTGTTTATATAGTAATTTTATTATATATAGTCAATTCCGGAGAATTTGGGGCTAGGAGGCTGTCGGAAACAACTATAACACTTCATTTAAGTAATAATTTGTACTTGTAGAATTTGGAATTTTAGTTTATTAGATTATGAGTTTTTAGGTTTCCCGATAAGCTACCTATTGCAAAAATAATAAACTAAACATAAGAGAACAGATGTCAAAAAGACTATCATTATTATCAAAATCCCTCCATTTTAATTTTAGTAAACTAAAAGATGAGCCTTTGGAAAGAAAACTTAAACTAGAGCCGAAAATTAAATCTGGTAATACATTACTCTGTTTTGATTTTGATGGAACAATGGTAAAACACTCTCTAGAGCAGTTTCTTATTGATGCCTTTGTACCTAGTGCGAATTATTTAGAGAAGTTTCTAGCAAATAAAACAGAAAATGAACAAAACAAAGAACTATTAAGAAAAACATCAGATTTTATACCTCATGTAGATCGATTCCTAGCAGATGAAACAAAAGGTTGGAAAAACAAGGAGCTATTAGTAAAACTATTAAAAGCAGACTGTCATATAGCCATTGTATCTTTTTGCTCATATCCTGATGCCATCAAATATGCTCTTAAGCAGCTCTTAGGAAAAGAGGCAAGTGAAAAAATTCTGGTAGTGTCGTATCCCATTGGAAAGGATATGTCCAATATGGGTAAACAGAAACATATAGAAGAAGCTAAGGACTATTTTGGTATTGATGATAATCAAAATGTTGTTTTAATAGACGATAATCCCAATAATGGATATATAGCATCTAACAATGGAATACATGCAATACATGTTGGCAAAGATGATACCGAGTATTTAGATCAAGCTTTTAAAATAGTTGACAAGTGTACAGTTAGTCAAGATAGTTTAGATCAATCAACATCAACAGATAGTGCATTAGAACTGTCTGGGGATTTAACCTCTGATTCTGACATTTTATAGCTCTATCTACTGTATGAAGATGAAAAATATTTTTTGCTAAATCTATACCTATTGTGTTATATTCCATTTTGAAACAAATACTATAGTCAATTGATGAGAAGTTAGTGACGTCGTCCCTCGTTACTCCTGCTACCCAATTTTCTTGAATTGACTATAGGTTAAAATGGGAATTAGTATAAATCTCTAAAAAGGTCATATCGACAGTGGATACAAAGGATAATTCAGTTAAGTTTGATAGTGATGTGTTGAGAACAAGTCGTTTGCGTATAGCCAAATCAATTAATTCTACTTCTATTACTAAAGAAAAAATTGCTTGTATGTTAAAAGATAAATGGGGGCTATCAAACCTTATATGCGAAGAAATAGTCAAACAAATATTTAGCAATATCCAGCAAATGGCAAGCAAGCAAAGATTGACGTTAGTAGGTTTTGGCAGCTTTTGTACTAGCATAAAAAACCTAGACCTGGTATAAATTTTCATACAAAAGAGGCGGTGATAATTCCAGAAAAACAAGTAATACGTTTTATACCTGCTAAAAAATTAAAATTATTAATTAATAAAAATGCAGGATAAAAAATATTACTCCATTAGCGAAGTAACAAAACTTCTAAATATTCACTCTCACCAGCTAAGATATCTAGAGCGTATGTTGCCAAACCTAGCTATACATAAGATACGTAATAGACGATATTATACAAGCCAGGATATTGAATATTTGAAGACCCATATGGCAAACAAGAGTGTACCTCTAGAATTAGAGCAGCCTGCTGACCTATTAGATAATCAAATAAATAAGATTGATTATCTAATCAAAAATTTTTATGACTTATCATTAACTATCCAACAAATCCTCTCTAAAGTTGGGAATAACTCACCTTACGCATAAACCACATGACAATTTAAAAATTCCGGAAAAGTGCAAGATGTCATTGCAAGACCACTACGTGGTCGAAGCAATCCACATTCATTAGATTGCTTCGTCGCTAATAAAGTAGCTTCTCGCAATGACGCCAAGCTATTTTCTATATGACTTTTAAATGCCATGCATAAGGAGGTGAGTTATCACTATAAATCTATATGCTGTTTTTCATAGCTTTCATGTCGCTCTTGCGATTCAATACACAAAGTTGCAACGGGTCTTGCTTCTAAACGTTTTAAACCAATTGGTTCTCCAGTTTCTTCGCAATAGCCATATTCATTTTTTTCTATCCTTACCAAAGCCTCTTCTATTTTATCAATAAGCTTACGATACCTGTCTCTTGTTCGTAACTCTAGTGCCGTATCCGTTTCAATTGATGCCCGATCATTAAAATCTGGTTCATTCCAATTTTCTTCCTTGAGATGGTTTAAGGTTTCCCTCGATTCTTCCAACAAAGAACGTTTCCACTCAAGAAGTTTTTGTCTAAAATATTCTAACTGTTTAGGGTTCATATATTCTTCGTCGTTAGAAGGCTTATATCCTTCCAGTAAGGTAATTCTAGACATATAGGTTTCTCAATATTAAAAGTATGGATAATATAACGTATAACTAAAAATTATGGCAAGAAGATTATAATATTTTGCTATCAGATTTTGATATTGGGTGGGCATTATTATAAATATTCTCCAAATGTTTTAGACTAACCTTAGTATAACGCTGGGTAGTTGATAAGCTTTTATGCCCAAGTAATTCCTGAATAGACCTTAATTCTGCTCCATTTTCAAGTAAGTGTGTCGCAAAACTATGCCTAAAGGAATGAGCTGATAAATGTTCCGGTAAACCATAGAAGCGACGTAATCGTATTAATTCACGATTAAACACTGGAGCTTGTAATTTTTTACCCAACTTACCTAGAAATATTGGATCTTTTTCACCGATACTATAAGGTAATTTATTTAAATATTGTTCTATAAAATCTTTAGCTATTGGCGTCCATGGTATTATCCTCTCCTTTTTACCCTTTCCTGTTATTTTTATAAACTCTAAGTCTTGTAGATGAGATTTAGTTATCGATAATGCCTCAGATATTCTAAGCCCAGCAGCATAAATAAGCACCAATAGGGCTTTATTTCTCCATTCTACCCATTCTAAATCAGTAAAATTATCAATATGTTCAATAGATAATTGAGCGTCATCCTGCGATAAAGATTTAGGTAATATTTTAGCTTTCTTAGGACTTTTGATGGAAAAAATGGCATGGCAAGTAATATTAGTGGTCTTTTCTAGATATTTATAAAAATTCTTGATCGCCGACAAGCCTCTAGAATTAGAAGCTGCTAGGTAATTATCTTGCTGCCTTTTAGAAAGCCAGCTCCGTACTAGCCTTATATCAACTTGCCTTAGAGAATTAATGGTTATGATTTCCGAGTTATAATGATTTAGGAAATTTAGAAAATTTTCTAAATCATTTTTATAAGAAATTATCGTATGTTCCGAACAATTTCTTTGTAATTTCAGATATTTTTGCCATTTATCTATCAACTCTAATATTTCTTGTTGTTTTTTTTGAATCATCGATTATTTACCTATACAAAAATTACTAAATATTTCTCCTAACACTTCTTCAACGCTAATCTTACCAGTAACATTACTCAAACTTCTAATAGCCATTCTAACATCTTCTGTAGCTAACACTAAGTCATTTTCGCCATTAAAATTCTCATTATTGAATTTTTTTAAATATTCCAAGGCTTTTTCTATAAATGCTCGTTGACGTTGTCTAGTAATATGCGGGGTTTCGGTTAAACCAGCTATATTATGAGCAATATTTTCAATTTCCTTTAACAGACTATCCATCCCAATATTATCTTTTATAGAAATCTTTAAATAATTTTTCTTTAATGTATCTTTACATATATCTATTTGACACTTATCATCTAGCAGATCAATTTTATTGATCAATATTATTGTATTGTCATCAATTAAATTATCCAATGAGGGTGAGTTGCTTAATTTTACCGCATCAAGCATAACTATTTTGATATCAGCCATTCTTGCTGATTCAATTGCCCGTTTGATGCCTTCTAATTCTATTAAATCATTACTATCCCTTATGCCAGCTGTATCTTGTAATATAATTGGATATCCTCCAATATCTAGATGCCCCTCAATTATGTCACGAGTTGTTCCCTCAATATTTGAAACAATGGCAACATCTCTTTGCATCAAAAAATTAAGTAAGCTAGATTTACCAACATTAGGAGCTCCTAAAATGGTTAATTTAATGCCTGTTCGAAGTAATTCCCCCCGTCTATTATCGTCAAGATGTTTTATTATAGCATATTTAAGTTCACCACTAAGAGTCATAACCCTATTTAATATTTCTTGCGGAATATCTTCATCGGGGAAATCAATATAAGCTTCTAGTAAACCAATAATAGTCAGTAAAGTTTGTCTCCACCCATTATAAAGTGTTTCGAGTTCTCCTCCAACTTGCTTAACCGCCTGCCTATGTTGCCAAACAGTTTCAGCTTCAATTAAATCGGCAATACCTTCTGCCGCAGTTAAATCAAATTTACCATTTAAAAAAGCCCTACGGGTAAATTCCCCAGGCTCTGCCATTCTTAAACCTTCGATGGTTAACAATGTTTCAGTTAGCATAGCAGCAATTGCTATACTGCCATGAGTATATATTTCTACTACATCTTCTCCAGTAAAGCTAGCTGGAGCTTGGAAGTATGCTACAACTGCTTCATCAATTAATTCTTGATTCTTAGGGTTGATAAGTTTTTTACAGTACATGACTCTAGGAATAAACGTGGCATTATCATTTTTAATTAGGTGTTTTAATGCAACCAAGCTGTTAGATCCAGAAATACGAAAGACTGCAACACCAGCTTTTCCTGGTTTAGAGCTTTGAGCAAAAATAGTTTCCATGATGGTGCGAGCCTCTTGCTAAGTAATTTATTTTAATTATAATACATTAAATAGCTTAGTCTGGGATAAGAATTATGCTAATCTAAATAAGTTTTTGAGAATACAGGTGTTATTGTGAAGAGAACGAGGCGATCTATAAATTGTCATTCCAGTGTAGGAAGTTATCCCTGCGAAAGCAGGTATCTAGATTCCCGCTTACGCGGGAATGACAAGAGTGAGCGGGAATGATGGTATGGACGAGTGAAGCGAAATATGCTTTACTTGTACGGAGTCAGCTGAAAAATAGTTTTCAGCTGCTCCAAATTAAATAATAATTTAATTAATAGATCCATACCATGATAAATAATAGCATAAAAAATACTATAATAGGAATAGATTTAGCAAAAAATAGTATGCACTTGGTGCAAGTCGATCAAAATGGCAAAAAAATAGGTTACCAAAAAGTTACAAGAGATGAGTTAATAGCCTATTTAAGCAATCTCGATAAAAGTTCATTGGTAGCTATGGAGGCATGTGGAGGAGCTAATTATTGGTCACAGGAAAT
>NZ_MWZE01000049.1 GCF_002259525.1 Rickettsia endosymbiont of Culicoides newsteadi
AAATATCCACATCACTGCATTTATAAAAGCTATATTGTCTCTTGCAATACCTCCCCAACAACCTTTCTGACCAGATAAATGACTTTCTATCTTATTCCAAAGCTCATCGCTTATATCATGTCTTCTATGTGCTAAACTCATTGCTTCTTATCGCCTATTTTTATTACTACAATTATAATAACAAATCACATAAAATTATGCAATCACAATCTCGTGACGACATACCCTAAAATACACAGCAAAATAGTCATCAAATTTCTATATTTATTCAATAAGCACAATAGTTTTAATTTAACTTGACAATGAATTTTAAATGTATATATTGCATCATGTAAACCGGGCAAAACGGAGGACGGTCTAAATTAAGTGAAGAATGGTCGGTATTCTGTTTTCTAGCCTGGATATTTCATGAAGGAGGTATTTATAAAAATAAAATGGCAATATCGCTTATAAGCGGTCATGGATATGTTAATTTTCACTTAAATTATGTCTAGATATGCAATTTTTCCTGATTTAAGATAGAATCCCCCCTTACCCCCATTTTTTATTGTACCGGGGACAGTACCATATTAGCTATATTCTATAGCTAATTTTTTCATAACACTATCCCATATATGTTGGTAAGGATAAGATGAAGACAACAAGAAATTAATGCTCCTAGTACTACAGTTGTAGATTGAATGTGAGTGTTCACGATTTTTTTGCTATTTTTTTTGTGATGAATAAAAAACCTGATCACCAAGCGTCATTGCGAGGAGACCGTAAGGTCAACGAAGCAATCCATTTCTAATCACTTTCCTGGATTGCTTCGTCGGTCTGGCAACCACAACTGTTGAAAGTTAGAAGGTAAAGCGGGTTTTAGATAGGTTTTCTGTCATTGCGAGACCACGCAAGTAGGTCGTGGCAATCCATCTTTGGTTACTTTTGTGGATTGCTTCGTCGACCTACGGTCTTTCTCGCTAATAGACGTTGACCACATACGACTTTTAAACTATCCGGTCTAAAACCACTTCCTCTTCTAACTTTCAACAGTTGTGATCTAGACCCCGCGCCGAAGCAGGGGTGACATTTGTCTTCTTTTTATGGATTGCCACGCCACCTACGGTGGCTCGCAATGACGCCAATTATTTTTTTGCAACTTTTAAACTGCCATGATTACCTCTAAAACCTGCATCCTCTTCTAATTTTAACAATTGTGCCTATTACCTTTCCCGTCCTGTGCTTTGGGCTTTGGGCTTTGTTATTGCTATTTCCAAGAGCTATTTTCATAGCATTACCAATTTGCACTAGTGTGGATAGCGGTTTTAAAGTAGTTTTTAATGATGTCAGATCTTGTAAAAAATGTGCAGGAAGGATATTTTTTGTTTTATCTTTAACTAAATTTACAAAAGTTGAAACGATTTTTTCTCTGTTTGGTGTTAATTTGACTGCTTCTTGTATTTGAGATGTGATAGTAAATATATTTTTTGTTGCTTTATAACAACAATCTAATTTTTCAATGATGCTTTTATTAGGATTTAATGTAGCGAGGAGGTTTTCTTTTATAGCGGATAATTCTGGTTCGATTGAATTTTTTAGAGCTTTCTCTTTATTTGGCGTATATCCAAGGATTTTACCCACGCCGTCAGATATGGCGCTAATAACCCCAATTATACTACCTTTACTATAGGGAATTTCTTCAGACAAGTCAATAAGTTTTTTAAAAGAATCTTTTTCTTTTGGATATTGTGCAACCGATTTTTTAACTTTGTTCAAAGAGTCACTATCCAACCCTAACGCCGCTACAGCTACAGGTGAAGCTCCAGTTATCTCTGATATTTCAGCAATTTGTTTTGCTTTGCAGCATTTTTCTTTAAGATCTGGATGCTGTTCTATTTTTACTAATTTTTCTTCAACTGTTCCTAGTTTTGCCTTCCAATTATCTACTGTCTTTGTTAGATTTTCCGTACTGAGAAAAGATTTTACCGAATCTAACAAGCCACTTCCTTTGAGTACCAAACCAACTATCGGCATTTGTATAGATATTAAAGCAATTAATAAATTTCCACAAAAATCGATAATCTTTTCTGACGCTCCAGGATACGAGGCATTTAGTTTATTTTGAAACTGTAAAATGCTTTCAAGAATGTTTATTATGTATTCAATAAAAGTACTTTCAAAAAACCACATTTCCTCTTTTGTTTGTTCTTGTTCGTCAAGATATTTATCTAAATCATCTAAGGAGTTGCCGACTGTTTTTTTAAAAGCTTCAGCTATTTCTCGGGTTTGTTGTTGAGCATGTTGTTGATCATTCGAATCTGAATCTACAAATATGTCATATATATAACCAGCTCTTTTCTTTATGTTTTTTAAGTTACTAGAAAACATTTTGAATGTATTCGTAGAATCAAACTTTAATTGCTGTACAGTAGAAGCAATTGAAGGGTTTGATAAGATACTAGGTAAAGCACTTTTTGCAAGGAAAGAATATAAGTTAGGCATAATAAATTTAATTTAAATTTTTTAATTGATAATCTACCATATTGTTTAAAGATAATACAAATAAAAACTATAGTTTAACACTGTTATGTTGCTCTTAAGGTTAGTTTTTGATATGTTACATATTAGCTATAATATGTTAGCTTTTGCAATAGGTCAATTTTTAGCTCAATGATAGCTTTAACTTGTTGCAGAATCTACCAATTTTTTAACATAAACATATTTAGAATCAGCTATGTATAAATTTACACGTTTTGTTACGCATTTTTCCATTATCATTTTGTTCAATTGTTCAGTTTTGGCTGTCGACTTACCTAGCGCTTTATCTAGTGCGTATGATAATAATGGCGATTTAAAAATCCTTAGACAGAATTTTTTAGCTGAGGTTGAGCAATTCTCTGCAGCTTTTTCAGGTTTTATGCCTAGCATATCTTATAATATTGATTATAATGTTAGTGGTAGTAAACCGGATAGTCAATATGCTCATTCTTCTAAAAAAGAGGTAAGATCAAAACAAGGAGCTTTTATTTTAGAGCAGCCTATATTTAATGGTGGTAGTAGTGTTGCAACTTTGAAATCTGCCCAGTCAGCTTTCAGGGCATCGCGTGCTAAATATTATGAGGGAGAGCAGAAGGTTCTTTTAAGCTTAATAAAAAATTATCTCGAATGTTATGAAGCAAAAGAAAAATATGAGATTTCTGAAATTAGTGTAAAAACTAACAAACATCAATTAGCAACCATTCAAGAAAAACTAAAATTAGGTGAAGCAACATCAATAGATTTCGCTAGTGCCAAGGCATCTCTTGCAGCATCTGAGACTAATAGATTAAACCTATATGCTAATTATCAAGCAACAAAAGCAAACTTCATTCGTCTGTTTGGTATAGAAGCTGATGATATTGCTATGCCTTCTATGCCGGACAATTTGCCTAATTCATTAGAGGGTTTAATACAGAGAGCGGTAAATGTTAATCCTAGCATAGATAGTACAAGACATAGTGTTAGAAGTCATAAAGCTGCCGAGATAGCAGCAAAGACTGAACTTTTGCCTAAGGTAAGTTTTAAAGTTCAATCTGGTAAAACTTACTATATTCCAGAAAAGCCAATGGATCGCCTCAATAATAGAAGCACCACATCAACCTTATCAGTTAATATACCTATTTATTCTAAGGGTACTGAATATTCAAAAATTAGGAAAGCTAAAAATAGTACTAGGAGTGCTGTTATTCAACTTGATGATACAATAAAACAAATACGGGCAAGTGCTATTGGTAGTTGGGAAGGATTTGAAGCAGCAAAATCTAGAATTATTGCCGCATCGCAAGGGGTAGAAGCTGCCCAAATAGCTTATGATGGGACAATGCAGGAAGAAGTTGTTGGCTCTAAAACAGTCTTAGAAGTTTTTACTGCTGAAGAAAAATTATATAATGCTAAGATAGCAAAAGTTGATGCACATAAAGACTCTATCTTAATGGCTTACCAAATTAAATCTTTATTGGGAGAATTGACGGCAAAAAGCTTGAATTTGAAAGTTAAATATTTTACTCCTGAAGATGAGTTTAAGGGACTTAAGAAAAAGCTTATTATAGGTTTTTAATTATGAGTAAAGATCATAAGAAAAATCAAGATATGTCAATTGAGGAAATATTGAAATCAATTAAAGGGATGATTGATAATCGTAGTGGCAGCCAATCTAATGATGACGATATATTAGAATTGACTAATATAGTAGGTGAGGGGGAAGTCTTGCATGAGAAAACCTGGGTTAAAGAAGATGGACTAGAGGATAATCCCCAGAGCCAATTAACAGAAGAATTATTGCAGGAATCGTTGATATCCGATAAATCGGCAGCAGAAACTACTAAGATTTTTCAACATTTCTCGAAAGCAGCTCAAGAGATTAATGCAAATGCAAACTCTAAGGTTAAAACGTTAGAGGAGCTAGTTGTTGAGATGATAAGACCGCAACTGAGACAATGGTTAGATAAAAATTTGCCTTTATTAGTAAAGCAGTTAGTAGAAAAAGAGATTCAAAAGTTATTGCCAAATGATCAAGCTAAATGAGAGATAGCAAAAATAACTTAGTGCAGGAAGTAAATTATGTTACAATAGACCTCTTGCATAACCTAATCTAATTGGCACGTACATCTTAGTACGTTGCGGTACTCGACTTCGTTTTTCCTAAAAATTCCTCAATTATCTTTAGGTTATGCAAGAGGTCTAATTACAGTGATGTCATAAGGTTAGTTGAGTTAGCTATACTAATAATATAAAATAATGTGAGAATTCTAATGTACTTTAATAGAACTCTTGAAAATGAGAGTAGGAGTTTTGTCATTCTAAAATTATTAGCTAGATTAAGTTGTAAAAAATTTCTGGTAATATTTCTAATAACTATTTTTTTGTTTACAGATAAGGTTTATTCTGCCCCACCACCTCTTCCTCCAGCATTACCACAATTAGAAAATGATAAAGTCAATAAACATCAAGAAGATTCAGGAGAAACAGATTCTTTGCTGAAAAAAATACAGCAGTTTACGCACTCCGAGAAAGATGCTCAAATACCAGAATCAGTAAAACCAATACCCACACCACAAGATAGCAGTAAGGAAGAGGGCGAAACAGATTCTTTCATTGATTTAGGAGATAATAAATTACCAATTCTAGAAAATACTCTAGATGATAAAAAAATAAATAACCTAAAAGAATCAGAACAATTAGATAAAATTCCATCTCAGAAAATTGAGCCAGAAGAGTCCAATAAAAACAATAATAATATTAATAACCATTCTACCCTACCACCAGCTGAAAATCATAATACAGAGAGTCAAGATACTGTGCCGCCTATAACTATGCCTGATAAAGAGAAAAATTCAGTAGAGTTGCAGCAAGTAGGTAGTGAAGATAAAAAGGAAGTGGTTATGCCTAATTTAGATATATTACCTTCTTCACAAGAAAAAAAGCCGACTGAGGCTCAAGCAACTCCCCATATCATACCAGCAATATTACCTAAGGAAAGTACTGAACCTAAAGTGACTGAACCTACCATTGTACCTGTTATTCCTAAAGGCTCTCCAGTTTCTGTAATACCGCAAGCTCAAACACCTGTACCAGTATTCGTAAAAGATAATAAGCCATCAGAGCAATCTAGTAAGGTTGTTAAAGAGAGAACAGTAAATAACAAACAGCCTGATAAATCTACTCCAATTGCTAAAAGTTTAACTAGTAGTATTAAAGAAATATCACCGGAAATGGCTCTGTTCATAGAAGATGAAAAACAAATGTTATTTTTGCCAGATGATGATATAGTATTGGGAGAACTTACAGAAGAGGCAAGATTAAATCAAATGGCGATGTATGCATTTATTCAAATGTTTAAGAGAATTTATGATAGTGAGCATAGAGAGAATCAAAGAAAGATAATAAATAGGTTTATTGATAATTATAATAGTGATGTGCATGTTGCTAGTAGTATAGTAAATGATGCAACAGATAGAGCTTTTGAAGCAGTTAGAAAAAATAATTTATTTGCTCTTAGGGTTCTTTTGGATAATTACTCAATCATTCAAAAAAGGGGGAATGATAATTACACTCTTTTACATGAAGCTGCAGAAATTGGCAATTATTATATGGCAAAATTTTTGATTATGCGTGGGATAAACATTAAGGCTACTGATTATCATTATAGAACAGCATTAGGAATTTCTGATGAACAAAATAATAATGTTAGCTGTTTGATAAGGAAGGCAACAGCAAATTAGTTTCGAAAGAAGGAATCATAAAAACTATTACTTTCCCTATCATGTCTTTTTGTGTTTTTTAAAATTTAGATTTTTCCTAATAGTTCAAACATAGTTTTACCGATATCAGCTGGCGATCTAGTGATAGTGACCCCTGCACTCTGTAGTACCTCCAATTTATGTTCAGCTGACCCTTGTCCATTAGAAATAATCGCACCAGCATGCCCCATCCTTTTTCCTTCAGGAGCAGTAATACCAGCAATAAAACTAACTATTGGTTTTTTAATCTTTGAACTTTTTATTAATTCAGCAGCTTTTTCTTCAGCATCTCCACCTATTTCACCAATCATAATAATCGATTCTGTTTCATCATCTTTTAAAAACATTTCAATACAATCAACAAAATCAGTACCATTAACTGGATCCCCACCAATACCAATACAGGTGGATTGACCAAGACCAATAGCTGTAGTCTGTGCTACTGCTTCGTAAGTTAAAGTACCTGACCGAGATATAATTCCAACTCTTCCTCTCTTGTGAATATAACCAGGCATTATACCAATTTTACACTCATCAGGAGTAATAATACCTGGACAATTAGGCCCAATTAATCTAGTTTTTGATCCTACTAATGCCCTTTTGACCTTTATCATATCAAGTACTGGTATACCCTCTGTAATACACACTACTAATTTAATACCTGCATCTATAGCTTCCAAAATTGAATCAGACGCAAATAGTGGTGGAACATAAACAACGCTGGCAGTAGCCTCAGTTTTTTCAACTGCTTCATGTACTGTATTATATACAGGTATATCTAAATGAGTATTACCACCTTTTCCAGGCGTCACTCCTCCTACCATCTTAGTGCCATAATTGATGGCTTGTTCAGAATGAAAAGTCCCTTGGGAACCAGTAAAACCCTGGCAAATTACTTTTGTGTTTTTATCAACTAATATTGACATATATACCTTTTCCGTATTTTTTAAGATAATGATTAAAATAGACCTCTTTTGAGACTAAAAAGCTGTAATAAAGTACCCTTTTAATTTTATAAAACATCTTGGGTTATAACAGAACCCAATCTTAATTAGTTCCTAGAAATTAAAAAATTATTTTGTTACAATGATTAATTTAATAATTTACTGTAGTTTCAGTAATTCATTGATTTTAGTAATAGATAGTCCAGTAATTCTCGCTACTTCTTCAATAGAGTTACCATTGTTTATCATCATTTTTATTAATTTTAGCTTCACCTTTAGCTTTACCTCTAGCTTCTCCCCTAGCTTCTCCGATTTTAATACCATCCTGTAGCCCTATCTCTATCCCTTCTTCTTTCCATACTTGAGCTATACTAGGCATAAGTTCTTCTCCTTTTTCTTTAGTTAAACTATTTTTTAATATTTTTCTAACTCTATTTTATCATTTTGCTCAATAAAGGTCAAAGTATAGCTCAATAGATTTCTTATATGGTCATGGCCTATTGTTATTTTACTCAATTTAGGCAAGAGATGAGAAATTTCCTGCCATCTTTTCAGTAATTGACGTTCGTGGATGTGTTTGAGGAAAAATAACAAAATCCCAGACCATACTTTTTCCTTAAGTTCTTCATCAGGAATATCATGTACATTAATAAGCTGACAATCATTTGTCCAAAAGCCTCTGGCTAAATCTGGATGGCTAAATAAATGCCATATATTAAGAGGTGCGTTATATTTCTTCTTGCCATTATAAGTATTAAGGGATAAATTAATGGAAGGCTTTTATAGTCAATTGATGAGAAGTTGGGGACGTCGTCACTCGTCGCTCGCCTATTACTTATAGGCGTCGCTCCGTCGTTCCTAGCCCCAAATTCTCCTGAATTGACTATAGCTTTAGGATTAGTAGTTAAATATAGATCACAAATGTTAATCATATATTTAAATAACCTAAATGCCATCATTTTATCAACAGTACTTTGATGTTCCAATAGCAAAAAAATATAGCCATCCTGATCATTAAACTTAACAGAAAATAATACATCTGAAATAGTTTCAGAAAGGTCTGACTCAATAAAACTATCTTTTTCTAATTTTAAAGATGTACTATCGATTAAAGCCAGCACATCTTTAGGCAAATGAGTTGCCAAAAATTCTTTAGCAACTATGGGATTCTCCATAGATTTGCGAAAGATTTCGTCATGTTTTGGCTTGTCTGAGGTCATAATTTCCCAGGATGTTTTGGCACTAAAGTTAAAAAATTATTTCGTAATAATGCCTAAGTTCATACAATTACTTTACCGCAGCGACAATTTTAACAGCAGCATCACCTAAATCATTTGCAGCGATTATTTTTAAACCAGAATTTGCTAAAATATTTTTACCTAATTCAAAATTGGTGCCGGCTAAACGTACAACTAGTGGAACTTTAATACCAATCTCTTTTACTGCAGCAATAATCCCTTCAGCAATTATATCGCAACGCATTATACCACCAAAAATATTAACTAAAACTCCCTGTACATGCAGGTCTGATAAAATTATTTTTAGAGCCTCCGTTACTTTTTCACGATCAGCTCCACCGCCAACATCCAAGAAATTTGCTGGTTCAGCACCATAAAGCTTAATAATATCCATTGTTGCCATAGCTAACCCAGCACCATTTACCATACAACCAATAGTACCATCCATCTTGACATAACTAAGACCAAGGCTATTTGCTTGCATTTCAAGAGCATTTTCTTCATCATTATCTCGCATATTTAAAATATCAGGATGTTTAAATAATGCATTATCATCAAAGTTAATTTTAGCATCAAGTGCCAATAAACTACCATCAGGTTTGGTTATTAATGGATTAATTTCAATTTGGTTAGCATCAGTTGCTATAAAAGCCTGATAGGTTGATTCAACAATTTTCATCATTTGTTTAGCTTGTTCATTTTTAAAGCCAAGCTTGTATGCTATTTGACGACAATGAAATGGTTGTATACCCGTTGCCGGATCAACTGATATTTTGATAATTTTCTGTGGGGTATTATGAGCAACCTCTTCAATATCTACACCACCTTCAGTAGAAGCTATAAAAGTTACTTTACTATTACTACGATCAAAAACAGCACTAAAATAATATTCTTTTAGAATATCACAGCCAGATTCAATATATAAACGACGAACCTTTTGCCCAGCAGATGATGTTTGATGAGTTACTAGGTCAATTCCAAACATCGCGTGAGCTGCCTTCTTTGCCTCTTCTTTGCTTTTTACAACTTTTACACCCCCAGCTTTTCCCCTACCGCCTGCGTGAATTTGGGCTTTAACCACATATATTTCTGCCTCTAAATCATCAATTAGTCTATCGATATCTTCTTTTTGCGATATCACAACTCCCTTAGAAGTAGGTATACCATATTGTCTCAAAATCATCTTTGCTTGGTATTCATGAATATTCATTTTGATAATTTTTTAAATAATTTAATCCTATATTCTTATACAATAAATGTTACCCATCTGTAAAGCATCATTTAGTTTTGTCATTATCCCACATCCGCTAATCTAGGAGACTACAGTCAATTGATTATTAATAATTCTACTTCTTATATTTCTTAGTTGCACCTTATGGTATTTATCATAGTCAGTCAATAATATTGACACACCTGCCAGTACAAAATATAATATACTTTAATATTGTGAGATGTATCCAATTCGCACTTGACATATTATCAAAATAAATCATTATGTTGTAATTTTTAAAATTTATTTAACCCGAATTTATGATTATATACGATTATATAATAGTTGGTAGTGGTTTTGCTGGCTCTATTCTTGCAGAAAGAATAGCCTCGCAACTTAACCAAAGGGTGTTGGTCATAGAGAAAAGACCCCATATCGCTGGTAATATGTATGATTATAAAGATGTTAATAATATATTGGTTCATAAATATGGTCCCCATCTATTTCGCACCAATGAAGATAAAGTAAAAAATTATTTAAGTAATTTTACTCATTGGTATCCATACCAACATAAAGTTTTAGCTAAAATAAACGATCAATTAGTGCCAGTACCATTTAATCTAACCTCTTTAGAGCTTCTATTGCCAGTTGAAAAAGCCCTGTTATACAAAGATAAGTTAATTGTAAACTTTGGTATGGAGACTAAAGTATCCGTTTCTAAGCTAAGAAATTTTGATGATGGTGATATAAGAGAGTTAGGGGACTTTATATTTAAAACATTATATTTGAACTATACAGTAAAACAATGGGGCGATAAACCGGAAAATTTGGATTTTGAGACCATAACGGCTAGAGTTCCTGTACATATTTCTTATGATGATAGGTATTTTCAACAAAAATTTCAAGCTTTACCAGTTGAAGGTTATACGGCAATGTTTGAGAAAATGTTAAGTCATGATAATATTGATATTCTACTAAATACCGATTCTAAAGATTTATTGAAAATAGACCTTAATAATAAAGCCATCCTTTTTAAAGGGCAAAAATATGAAGGTAATATAATATATACTGGCTCTATAGATGAATTGTTTAATTATCATTTAGGGGAGTTGCCGTACAGATCATTAAAATTCACAACTGAAACACATGATGAAGCTTTATTACAACGGGTAACTACTGTAAATTACCCCAATACCGAATTATATACTAGGATTACTGAGTATAATCATACTATGAGGGTACCTAATAACAAGAAGACAGTACTGATGTATGAATACCCACAAGAATATGATAGAACTAACCCTGAGAAGGATATACCTTATTATCCAATACCCAAAGATTGTAATAGTGAGTTGTTTAATAAATACAAAGAAATAGCTAAAAATTTTTCTAGTCTAAGGCTGATCGGAAGACTAGCTGAGTATCGATATTATGATATGGATGATATAATATTAAGGGCTTTAAAGGAGTTTGAAGATATAGAATCATTAACTAAAATAACAGCTTTATAATTATTTGAGAATGACCCTCCCCATAGACCTAAAACAAAAAATTATTACGTTACCAACTAATAAACTTAATGGTTTATATGTAAAACATAATAAAGAAGATGATAATATCACAATCATTAACTCATCAAATGAACTAAGATATATAACTATAGATAGGCAGTTTGTCCTATTTAAGGGGGAACAATTTATTAGTTTGCTTAATAAAGGAACTTTGGTTAAGGGTGAAATATCCTTTACAGTTGCTAGAAAATTGACGTTTTTAAATTCAGAATTAGAAGTCCCTTTATCTAATTTAGAATGTTTTAAAATTGTGCTTACCTTAAAAGCTAACACGGAAGTTAAAATAAAACAATTTACTTATTACATAACTAAAAAAAGTAAATTTGACAATCCTGTTTCTACAGCTGATACATTGATAATTTCTCCTGGATATCCTAGTTCTGCAAACCTGTATAATTTTGGTTTTGTTCATACTTCTATTAAAGCTTTTACCAATCATAATATTAAGCCAGAGGTTTTTTGTCATGATGATAATAATAGTTTTGTAAATGAATTTGATGGTGTAAAAGTTTATTATAATAGTTTAAGTTTTTTAAAAAATATAATAACTAATTCTAATTTTAAGAGAGTTATAATTCATTTTATTAATGAGAAATTACAAGATATTATTGATAGTGTAATTTTTTATCATGGTATAAAAATTTATTGTTACATTCATGGTGCGGAAGCACTTTACAGATATCAAGAATCATTTTGTGTGGCGTATGATGGGACATATAATCCCTATATTACGACTTGGCAAATGAGAATAAAAGATTTAATGTATAAAAAATATGCAAATAATAAAAATATAAAATGGATATTTGCAAGCAATTGGTTAAAGGCAGAATCTGAGAAATATATAAATACCAATTTCAATAATTTTGCCATAATTCCAAATGGTATAGATACTGATATATTTAAATATGTTAAAAAATCTTCAGATGATAGGTTAAACATATTTACTTTAAGAAAATTCGATAATTACAATAACTATGCTTTAGATATAGTAATAGAGACCATCAATATTCTTCAGAATAAAGAATTTTTTAATCAACTAAACTTTTTTATTTATGGAGATGGTTTATTATTTAAAGATTTCTCAAAAAAAATACGATATCCTAATGTACATTTTATTCAAGGATTTCATACTCATGCTCAAATTAGCGAGCTTCATAAAAATTGTGGTATAATATTCCATCCAACAAGACTTGATAGTATGGGGGTTAGTTCTTTAGAAGGAGTAAGTTCTGGTTTAGCGTTAGTTAGTTCTAATGTTTGTGGCGTTCCAGAATTTATCAATCCTTCTTATGGTACTTTAAGTAATGATATAGAAAATCCGCAGTCTTATGCCAATATTATTGAGGATTTATTTTACAATCCAGATAGATTTTTAGAGTTAAGTGAGAAAATGTCTTATGATGTTTCTTCTAAATTTTCACGTAAAATGATTTTGGAAAAAGAATTACAATTATTTCAAAATGAACAAGAATTTTATATTAAACCTATAGAACATGAGCAAATAAAATTATTATGTATATGTGTTCCTGTTTACAATATTGAGCGTTATTTACCAAGATGCTTAAATTCTATTTTATCTTGTGAGAATAAGCATTTACTAGAAATATTAGTTATAAATGATGGCTCAACTGATAACACTCAATCAATTGCTGAAGAGTACCAAAATAAATTCCCAACTATTGTAACACTTATAAATCAAAGCAATAAGGGGCATGGTGGAGCAGTAAATACTGGTATTAAACATACTAAGTCAAAATATTTTAAAATAGTGGATGGAGATGATTGGGTAGATACTCAAGGGCTAGATAATTTCCTAAAATATTTAAATATGTTCGATGTTGATTTAATCTTACATGAATTATCGTATGACATGTTAGCTAATAGTACTATAAGAAGTGAGGATTGTTATACCCATCTTCCGTCTAAACAAATCTTAATTCTTGACCAAATAAAATTTGATTATTGGGGACCAATTTTATCAACTTCAACTTATAAAACTGATATTCTTAAGAAATCTAATATTATACTAACTGAAAAATGTTTTTATGTAGATATGGAATATAATGCGAAAGCTATACAATATGTTAAACAGGTTCTGTATTTAGATATACCACTTTATAAATATTATATAGGCAGACCTACCCAATCCATTGCGGCAACAGGATTTAAAATCCATGATCATGAAAAGATAATTCTCAATATTCTAAATTATTTGCAAACTAATGATGCCACCTTATACAATAAGCGATTAATAATGAATAAAATGTTATTTCATATGCTAAAAGGTCATAGAGATCGTATTTTGCAAGTCAGTCCTCTTAGCAAGGCTAATTTAGAATTTTTTAAAAAAGTTAAAGATATTAATAATATAATTAATTGGGATATTAATTCTCATGATATCAGTAGGGAATTAGATAATTACTTATCAAAAATGAGACTCGTTACAATAATAGATATTAAATTTGATAAATGTTTTAGTTATATCAAATTATTTATAAAAAACTTATTAATAATACCTTATACTCTAGGGTTGTTTACTTATAAAATACTAAACACTTATGATATCTATTATTTTAATAAGTATGCAAAAATATTAGCGAATATACTTATGCTACCAAAAAAAATAGCCAGTATAATATTAAAAAGATAATGAAGAAGGAATGAGTTGAGCCTGATTAATTTCTTGAATTTACCATTGAATAATCTAGTATAAAAGATATATAGTCAATTAACTTGAATTGGCAACGTTATAAATCGATTAGTATTTAGCCTTAACGTCATAGCTCAAAGCCACTTTAGTCCCAACTGTTGAAAGTTAGAAGGTAAAGCTGGTTTTAGATAGGTTTTCTGTCATTGCGAGACCACGCAAGTAGGTCGTGGCAATCCATCTTTGGTTACTTTTATGGATTGCTTCGGAGGCGTACGCCTACTCGCTAATAGACAGCACGATGGGTGCTTATTCGGCACCAATTCAGGTTAACTGACTATAGAACTGGTTAGCTACACTTAATTTTTTAACATAATTTATAGTGATTGGATATTTGTATGACCAATAAAGCTCTTGATCTCTTTTTAAGATACTATCTTTTTATAATAGTTGCATTATTAAATGCTGGCTGTTCTCATAAAAGAGTGGAGGCTTTATCTAAGCCGCATCCTGATATTGTAAGCTTTCAAAATGATTTTGCTCATTTACAAAGAGAACTTCCTGTATTGCAAAAGAAAAACTTACTTTTCCTAGCCCCTGTGCCAGTTGCAAATTATGGTGACAGAGAAGGTAAAAAAGTATCAATGGTTATAGTTCACCATACTGGTATATCAACATTAAAAGATACAAAAGAATTGCTAAACAAAATAGGTCTGTCTGCTCATTTTATTGTAGATAAGGATGGCAGTATTACGTTAACGGTTCCTTTAGAAAAGCGAGCATACCATGCTGGTATTAGTTATGCTAAAATTAAAATGGGTGAGCAATTTGAAGAATTAACTGCTTTAAATAATTATTCTATCGGCATAGAAATAGTGAATACTGGGCGTGAATTGTTTTCACAACAGCAAATGGAATCTGTAAAAGAATTACTCCTATATCTTATGAAACGTTTTAAAATAAGAAAAGATATGATATTTAGTCATTCTGAAATAGGAACAATATTGTACAGTAAAGCATTTGATAGTTATGTGCTACGTAAAGTTGATCCGCATAGATTATTTGATTGGGAGTTATTGGAAAGAAATAATATAGGTCTTCATATAAATAATAGAATAGAATCCAACGAGGCTAAACGTTTAATGAATAAAGTATTATATAAAATGGGAGATAAAAACACAGATATTCTAAAATTAAAAGAAAGACTGAATAGATTTTTTTATAAGATACGACCTTGGAATGATAAAGAAGGTAAGGTAGTTTTGCCTGATGATCGTATCAATTATTCAAATGAATTTGATGAGAGTTTTATGTGGGTAGTATATCAGTTTTCGATACATAATCTACCAATAGAAATTAGGAAGGATTTACCCTTAAAACTTGAGCAACAAGATGTATTTCCTAAGTTTTTAGATAAGTATCGAGATAGTATTTATAGTGAATTCAATAATTTACACTCCAAAATTCATATGCTTGTTAAACCACGTGATTTAAATGAAAAAGACTATAAATATTTATTAACTTCCCTTACAAATTATGAACAAGAAGTATCACGTAATACGTTCAATAGCTTAATATATAAAATGGAAATATATTATAATTCTGATTTAAGGTATGATATAATCTTGCCATATAAGACCTTTAAAAACAATTTATTAAATAAAATAGATGTTTTACAACAAGATATTTTATCTTTGAAATCTTTAGATAGTCATAAAATTACTGAGGTTTCAAATTTAATAGCTATGTTCAAAACAAATATTTCTTCTGAATTTCAAAATCTTGAAAGAGAGTATTCTCAACAATATATAAAAGTATGGAAAAAAGAATTCCTACCTCTTATGAAAAAACAAGTTAAATGGACTGCCTTACATGAGGAAATATTAAAATACTTAGAGAAATCTAAATCACAAATTAATGAGACAAACTAAATATAGTCAAATTTTTTAAATAATTTGCATATATCTATTAGCGTAATGAATTTTTATGATAAAATGTATATATTTATTCACTACGAAATAAACAATCGGATTGTGAGTTATTAGCAGATTGGTTGCTCAACTCAACAAATCTACCATAACTCACAAATTGCGTAACATAAATAAAATTTTATATATGTTTTATCTCACCTAATCTTCTTTAATCAAAGAACGTATCAATGCATTAACAGCTTGTTGATGTGCAGGGTTACGAATCTTCATAAAGTTTCTTGATACTTCTATGCACATACGCTGATGTTGAGTATGTACAGGCTCGACATTATCCGCTCCTTCTAAACCATCATAAAAATAATCGATATTTTTTTCTAGTGCTTTAGCAATAAGAATCAGCCTACCCATTGGTATTCTATTAATGCCCTTTTCATATTTTTGTAACTGTTGATGTGTTACTACTATTACCTTTGCAAGTTGTTGACGTGACAACCCCTTAGCAAGCCTTAAAGAATAGATCTTTTCACCTATAAATTTGTCAGCTTTTTCTATAAAGTCATTCTTTCGTGCCATAGTTAACTCCTTTATGAATGAATTATTAAATTTTTGCAAATATACTTATTAATAAATGCAAAGATTACTGTCATATATTATATAACCTAGAAAGGCAACAATTAAATTAAAATAGGTTTATTTCTATGTAAACTAATCTACTATCAGTAAATATTGATATGTCGTTTGTTTACGCACAAGTAATACTTAATATTTTTTAACTTTTATATAATTATAATGATATTATAGATACTTGCCCGTCTTGTAAATCTATATTTTACAAAGTACAAGATGTCATTGCAAGGAGACCGTAAGGTCGACGAAGCAATCCAGGAAAATGATTAGAAATGGATTGCTTCGTCGACCTTACGGTCTCCTCGCAATCTGATATATCCCCACGAAATTGTTGCAAAATATCAAGAATTGATAGAATATCATCATTATTTAATGATGATGGAGATAGTAGGTTATACGTCAATTCGGGATAAGGTTATAATTTAGAGGAAAGTCGAAATTGCAATTTATGGAAGGTTTATTTTTCTTAAGAGAATAGGCAACTAGTGTAGAAAGTATATGAACAAAAGCATTTATAGGGGATCTGTGTCTAGTATGCTCAAGGTTCATTTTGTTCTTTAAATAATCAAAAACTGTTTCAATTAAATTACGTTTTCTT
>NZ_MWZE01000005.1 GCF_002259525.1 Rickettsia endosymbiont of Culicoides newsteadi
GCTATTGCTCACAATTAAGAAAAAAAATAGCTGGTATGTTTGAGACAAAACTAGCTTATCAAATACTTACAGAAGGAGAATTTGATTATCATGCAACCAACTATCAAACAACTAGTCAAGAACTAGAAATAAAAAATGATATTTGCCAAAATCTTGAATTATCTGAAGAAAACAACATAACTCAATTTGACCACATTGCAGATTATTCTACTTGTTATGTTGATAGTTCATTAAGTTTAGATTCAAAGCATGATGTTGACCATATTGATAAATATGATGATCAATTAAGTATTAATTTTACTGAAAATAACCAAATAAAATCTGGTTTAGTGATGAATGAAAATGATGATATCAATGATAATATTTTAACTAGAGGATTATCTGAATTATCATTGCAATCGTTATCGGATGGACAATTTGCACGTATTACTTTAGCTAATACTTGTACTGTCAAATTACCAAGAGATTTGACGTTAACTAACCATCAACAGCAAAATTTAGAAAAAGCTATTTCTGCAGTTTATGGTTATGTTAAAATTGTTTACCATAAATTACCAGCTACTTATACAAAATTAGGTTCATCAAGATTACCAGATGAAATCTTTTTAACAGAATTAGATCCAAATTCTATTTGGTACAAGATAAGAAAAAAGTTAATTACTAATTTTGATGAACATATTGATAAATCTTGGTTCTCTAAACTCAGAGCAGAGGAAGATACTATCACACAAAAGTTAACTTTAATTGCTCCTACTAACTTTCTGAGGGATTGGATTAGTAGTAAATATTACTGGGTAATTAAACAAGTTGCTCAAGAATTAGGCTACCAGTTTGTTGAATTGATAACTAAAAAACAATCTTCTCTTAATGTTGCATGAAAACTTAATTTGTCTATAGGACGATAGTAACTGCTATAAGTTATTTAAATCTATATCCTTATCAGAGTTTTCATCAGAAGAGTTAACTGTAGTAGTAGGTTTAACCCTACCAATCATTTCATCTAGTGAGACTTGAAAATAATCAGATAATGCTACTGCAACTGTACTAGTAAACATTTTCTTAGGGTTACTTTCTTTCAAGAATTTGGGAATAACATCTTGACCAAAACCAATAGTTATACCTAATTGATATGGATTAATATTTTGTTCCTTAAGTTTTTTATTAAGGAAGCATTTTAAATTAGTGTTTATGTCTTCTGAATTAATGATTTGAAAGTTACAATCTTTTTGATTTATAAAAAAGTTTTTATTTTTACCAATTACTTCATCCATGGAACATTTAAAATAATTAGCAATTTTTAATATAGTTTCTAATTCTGGATTAGCTCGTGCAGAATTAATAATATTGCATACGGTTTGATATAAAATATTACTCTCTTGGGCAAAACTTTTACGTTTTAAATTATTAGTTTTTAGTTTATCTTTTAAAAATATTTGTATTTGGTTAACAAGAGCCATACTTAAAATAATTTAATTCTTCTAATAAAAATAAACGCTCGCCGTTTATTTTTATTGACACCCTAAAAAGATTCAAATAAACTTATAAATAAGGATAAGCAATTATCCTATGAACAAAAGAGTAGGAAGTATAAGTTAATCTACTAATAACAACAGTACTCCTTGCTTTTGCTCATAACTTTAAAAGCTTGGTTTAGTACTAAATCCTTTATATCAAAGTTGATACCTGAAAATATAAAGGATTTAGTACGAATTAATCTAATGATAACTAGTTACAGTCAATTAAAAGGTTACATGTATGATAAACAAACTTGTCGGTCAAATCAACTTCATTCTTAATAAGTCTATTACTTATATGGATTTCATACTGCCTTTTCACCAATATTATGGGAGGTAGTCAGTATGTTATATCAAGGAATTACACTATCAATAATTATTATTGAAGGAATATTAATATTAATTTCTCTCAGATTTTTACAGCGTACTAATCTTATCAGTAAAGATTTTGCTACAACATGTAGTAATGCTAAAAATGCTAAAGAAGAAATATCTACCTTGTTTAACAACCTAAAAGAATTAATTATCCTTAGCCACAAGAGAGAAAATCACATGTTACATACAACATTTTACCTAGAAGAAATAGAAATGTATGTAAAAAAGATTCTTAGTAAACTTGAACAAGAAAATGCAAGCATTGAATAAGCAATTAACTAATATTTAAGTAGAGAAGGTAATGTATGGTGAAGGATGAGATAAATAATGAACAAATAGATTTAGGCAAGTTGTGTAAGTTAGTGGAGCAACAAATTGCCGATGATAATTATCAAGAGGTTAGCAAGACATTAGAACAGCTAATAGCACTAGTGCCTGATGAAGCAGGATTCTATTACTGCAAAGGATTTGTATTGCATAATCACCTTGATCAAATAGTAGAATCAGTACCTTACTATAGTAAGGCAATAGAATTAAGTCCTGAAGATGAAACTTTGTATGCCGAGTTAGGATATGCGTACATTAGCTTAAATAAGTATCATCATGCCTTAGATATTTTTACCAAACTGGTCTCAGTAAATCCCAAAGTTTTAGATGGTTGGTTTGGTAGAGTGAATAGCTATAATAATTTATGTAGATACCGAGAAGCAATATCATCTATTGAGCCGCTGTTAACTATCATAACTAATGATAATAGTAATAGTAGTGATCAGAATCATCAGTGTAAGTATTGTGAGGTATTACTGATAAAATCTAGGTTATTAATCAAGCTTGAACAATATCAGGAGGCACTAGAATTAGTGGAATCTTGCATAGCAAGAGATGCGGATAATATTAGTGTTTGGCGGCACAAGGGGTATGTTTTGAGTCAACTGAGAAATTATGAGCAAGAGATTGATTGTTATAATAAAGCACTAGAAATTATCACTAAGCAACAATTAGCAGAAGAGTTGAACCTTGAGTCAATAGAAAGTAAAGTAAGTGAGGTAAGCACAAACTCAGCTATAGAGTTAAATCCAAATGTAATTCTTAATAGAGATAGTAAGCTAAATAATAGTATCAATTGGCAAGAGATTGTGCATGGAGTTTTATTAGAAAAAGTAGTTTGTCTTAGGGATTTAAAGTGTTATAAAGAAGCAGAAGAGATTATATCTAGTATGTTGCAGCTAGATCCTACTGACATGGTTGCTGTAAATTATCAAGCAGGTCTTTATATAGCCCAAGAACAGTATAACAAAGCATTAGAAATAATTGAACGCGTAATTGAGCAACTACCCAATTCTTCATCAGCTTATTTAACCAAGATCATAGCACATTATTTTTCAAAAGATTATCAGGCTAGTATTGATTGTGCTGAGTTAGCTATGAGAAAGGATATTATCGACCACCATGATCTTTTGGTAACCTTAGATTACCTATCTGAGAGTCACTTAAGACTAACGAATTACCAAGAAGCTATAGAATATAGTGACCAGTTGTTAGCAGCGATTGCTAATACAGGAGTAGATATTAGCAAAGCTAGCAGTACTAGTGATATGCTAGCATTGTATAAATCAGCTACTGAATGTAAAGCACTGAGTTTACTCAATTTAGGCAGCATTAAGGAAGCAACAAGCTTAACTAACAAGTTATATGATCTTGATCCACATTACGGATATGTTTTGGTCATAAAAGCTAGGTTACTCAATTTAGAAGGAAAATATCAAGAAGCGATAGCAATAGCAGAGCAATTATTAGAGATGGATGTGGAGTATTCATATCCTTTGCATTGCAAAGCAGTAGCATTTTTTCATTTAAACAAATATTCGGAATCTATTAGTTGTTTTGCTAAATCATTTAGCATGACGCTTGTGCCATTAAATCCATTACAGAAGACACGGTATCAGGAAGCAGTGAGCTACCTTCAGAAAATTATCGATATCAGTAGCAGTAATAGAAATATTGCTGATCTAGCTAAAGCCAAGAAGGTAATAAATATTGCCTTAGAGCAAATGTAGGGGTAGTACAGAGCTATCGAAAAGTAATAATTAAATTTCAATATTTGTACACAATATAAAAAAGGAGGTTTTTGACCTAAAGTTTTATGAAGTCCATTATTTGCGATACTAATGTGGCATACAATACAAACCAGTTAAGTCAAAGATATAAATTTATGTTTTGATAATTATAGATACTTTATCTACTAGGAATATTATTTTTAGATTTATGAAATTTTTTAATAGTAGCAGAGCTACTGATGTTATTTTGAGTGTTTTGTTGATGAGGTATAAGAGAATTTTTGTTTTTTTTGAGATTATGTAAATCTTCAGAATCAATAGATTGTAGAGACTGTGGAATAGTTTGATTTACTTCTTGTTTTTTTTGGATATTGGGTATAGATCGTCCAATCATTTGATCAATAGAGATATCAAAATAGTCAGCAAGAGCAACGGTAGGAGAGCTACCTAAACATTTTTGTTTAGGGTTATCACCGATGAAATTATCAAGTAAATCTCTACTAAATCCAATATTAAGACTTAATTTACTAGGCTTGATTTTTTGTTCTTGAATTTTTGTTTTTATAAAATTTCTTAGATTATTAGCGACATCATCGATATTGACATCGGAGAATTGATATTCTCCTTTAGTAGGAGGTAAATATTTTGTTCTACCAGTTACTTCATCTAAAGAGCATTTGAAATAATTAGCTATTTTAAGAAGAGAATTGAGTTCTGGGTTATTTTTAACACCGTTTATTAAAGAAGTAATAGTAGAGTAAGGAATACCACTTTGTTCTACGAAGATATTACGTTTTAAGTGTTTTAATTTTTTTTCTAAAAATTTTTGGATTTTTTTTGATGTCATATAAAAATAAGTACGATTTACGGATTATTATTGACTTATATAACTCTAGATTATAAAATCAATAATTAACTAATTATATATAGCCAGTTTAGTAATAATTAAAATCAATATGAACTTAAAAAGTAAAATAAAACAATATTAGGAAAATAAAAGAAGAGAGAACATGATAATCGAAGAAGATTAGTTAATAGGTCAATATTAAAAGTTATGAAAATCAATAATTACAATTGAGGGAATATAAATCATGCAAAAAAAATCTACAAATTATCATAGCAATATTTATTCAGTTTTAAAGACCGGAATTTACCTTGCTCCTATATTACTAAGTAGCATAGATGTGTATGCGGCTTTTGACCTTGATGCAGGGATGAAGGCAGCTACTGAACCGGTAAAGAAGATGATTAACGATTACTATCCAGTAGGTATTTTTATAACAGGTGCTATAGGAGCCTTGATGCAACAACAAGGGGATCTAAGAGACAGAATGCTTGGTTTTGGTAAAGGTGCATTATGTGGAGGTTTAACTTTAATCGCAGTAAAAACTGGTTTAGGAGTGTAAATAATGGAAAGAGTGAGATTAAATAGAGCCCTGAACAAAGAGACAAAATATTACGGTCTTAGTTATCTTGGCATTATAGGGGCACTAGCTATTGGCTGTTTAGTATGGACTAGGTTTGGTATGACCATAGGTATTATGGGTTTTGTTGTTGGTTACGGTTTTTCAGCTTATGCCGCTAAGGGGTGGCATAGTGGTAGTGTACAGAAGTTTATTTACTGGCATTTACCGCTTAAAAATATCTTTGGTGGTAAATATTTGCCTGATTCTCATAAGAGATGTTTTTTGTAAATGTTACACTAACCAGGAGAGGGCAGATAATGTATTGGTCACCATTTGGTAAGACATTAGTTGCTTATTAAGTCAGCAAGGGGATTTTGAGGCAGCTGAGAATTATAATGTAAGTGTTGCAGGGGTATCATAGTCAGGAAAATCAATATTCTTAGAAGAAATAGAGAATAAATTAAAGCAGAAGATGCCTTTAACAGAAGCGATAGAGGATATTTTACAGGGAAGAGGAGTAAGATAGAGTGGGGCAGGAAATAAAGCAAAAAGAGATAGATAGGACAATAAGAAAATATTTACTTGTCAATCCTCTTAAGAAATTGGGCAAAACCATATTATGGATAGTAGCAGTAATATTTCTAATTTGGTTTTGTTATATTTGGTTTATTGGAGCATATATAGTGCCTGATTATGGTGGAATAGTTTTAGCAAGAATGGTTAATTCAGTAGTGGGAACATCATATAAGCAATCACTAGAGTTTAAGAATAATGACATAGCTAAAATTACTACAGAAGTACTGGGAAATATACAATGTGTACATACTAAAGGAAAATTAAAAGGAATGGTTAGTTTAAAAGCAGATATTGATAAATCTAAGCACACAGAATGTTTAAAAATTAACGTAGTTAATCCTGAGGGGCAGTTAAATGGGGATATCAATGATATATTATGTTCTCACCCATTGACCTGTAATTTATATAGCCTAGCTATCGGAGATTACGCGTTACAAAGTCCAGAAATATTATGGAATATTATTAAAGTTGCTGAAAGACCATGTGATTATATTAAGAAAGTAGAAGATATTACTGAGGATGAAGTAATCCTAGAAGAACAGATTGGGTTAAGAGATGGGTACTCTAACAAAAAGGTAATTATGGAAATAACAAATGCCAATGATTCTTTAACCTGTAATGCTGGTTTTTTAAAGAAGCTAATAGCAAGTAAGAAATTTATCCAAGTAGTAGTGAAATCATCAAAAGATGATGCTGTTATGAGAATTTTAGTTAGAAGAAAAGATATTTAATTAATTTAAGAGAAATATAATGGGTAAAGTAATAGATATTAATCCACTAATTAGGCCTATTAATGCTAAGCATTTTTTAAACATTCATCACGATATTTCTTTGCCACAGGGGCAACAAGGAGGTGAAATACGAAAAGGGATATCATCTTTTATCGGACATTTTTATGTAGGATTTTTAATGAAAGATAAGATAGAAGAAACCTTTGGTAAAGGTCCGGTTGATTTAGCTAGTATAATAATTGGTAGTGGACAAGTAGTATCAGAAGATGAAAGATTAGCGTTAAGTAAAGAATATCAGGAAACAAAAAAAGAAAAAATTTTAGATACTAGGATTATTCCTTTAACCTGTGCACAATACCAAGATGGTTATAAGTTTGCTCTAGATCATGCACAAGATAGCTCGCATCTTTATATTGCTGGAGGTAGGGATTGTGTGGATTTTGTTCAGTCAGTATATCATGTTGCAGGGTTATCATTCCATTTTACCAAATGTTATACGGCACAGGAGCTACAAAATTTAGGTACAGCTGCTAGCATGAAAGCACTTTTGAAGTATTCTAGTCGAGATAATTTTGTTAAATATTTTTGGTGTATTACAGGAATAAGTGCAGAAGAAATAGCGTTAAGGTTAAATATAGAAGAGGAAAGGGTAGAGGAGCTAGCGGGATATAAGGGGGCAATAACTGCTAATGAGCTAGATGCAGCTCGCAAATATTTTAGTATTAATATTAAAAGTACGGATTTGCTCTTAGATAATCAAGAAAATATAGACGAGTATTTTGTTGCTTATAATGTATTGGCAGAAGATTTAGCCAAAGCTAATCCTTTTTTAAAAGAGGAAGAAAAGTCAGATTTAGATCAGCAGCAGCAAGAAGGAAATAGTAGATATGCGGAGGGGTGGCAAGATGCATGTGAAGCACTTTCTCTATGTCATTCAAACGCTATAAAGGAGCAGCTAAAAGAACATAATAAAGAAGAGCTAGCATGGTTAGTAGCATCGCCAAGTCAAATGCAGCATGCAAGTAAGCATGTTAGTGATTTTTTTAGTGAGCTGGAACAACAGCAGGTAAGTAATAAGCAAGTCTTAGACATATTAGCTCTAGTTAATCAATCATCAGAAATATCATCTAAGGAGCAAGTAAGCCTTTCACAAGAAGCATGGTTTCAAGATATGTTAGAGAAATCAGAGACTATACAAACAGCATGTGGCGAAGTAAAGCATAACTCATTAGCAGGCAATATGTCGCTGAATTTAGGAATAGCTGCATTTGATTTAAGTAGTTTTTTACCTAAGCAATCTGCAAACGAACCATCAACATCACAGAATAGTATAGAGTTAGCGGGTAATGCTACTGTTAGATCTAATTTAATGCAAGAGGAGGAATTAGATTAATGGATTTAACTAATGCTATGCAAGGTGGCGATCGTATTACCAAGCAGCGTAATCTATTTTTACTGCTTACTATATTACTTGCTGTAACGAGTTCTGCACTAAGCCTGAAGATTTTAATGCAGGAGGAGAGAATTATTATAGTGCCACCATTGACCTCAGAGGTAATGATTTCCAACCGTAAAGTATCAAGTAGCTATTTGGAGCAAATGACTATGGTATTTTTAAACTCTTTACTTGATTTATCTAGCATAGATGTTTTGCATAAACGAGATATGATTTTAAAGTACACTAGCAATAGTCACCCAAGTTTTTCTAAAAGAATCAATGAGTATTTTGCAGATAGTGCGGAAAAATACAAAAACTTTGATTTAGTTACTTACTTTACCGTTAAGAATATGGAAATTGATGAAACTAAAGGAGAGGTTATAGCCCACGGCATATTAACTTCACGATACGGCAAACGTGGTTTTGAATCAACACCTACTTCTTATCGACTTAGCTTTGAATTTAGTGGTGGATATTTGCGGTTAAAAGAATTCAACCAAGTAGTAGACGACAAAGATAAGCGAGAAGCAAGGTAAATAATAAAATGCAATTAGGTGCTAGTTAAATGAAAAATGTAGTTAACAAATTATATTCATTATTCTTTTTATCGTTATGGTCAATTTTAGTGCTGATAGTTTTTCCTTGGCAATCTTATGGTGCTAGTCATTTTAATTATTCTGGAGATGAGACAATAGAAGCAAGTATAGCAGCGGGTGAGTTAAACAGGATTGGAGTGTTAGGAGGGGAGATTGTGGAAGTAGTAGGTGATGAGAATAAGTATACAATTTACTGGAGCAGCGATTGGCGTAATTTGTTCATTAAACCTAAGGTAGAAGTTGGTGAGACTATATCGTTAAGTTTAATAATGCCAGGAGGGCATGCACAAGATATTAGGTTTACGGTATTAGATATGGCATCGCAAACAATATTGCTTAATTTGCATAATAAAGTGATTAAATCATCTTTAACAACTAACAAAATGTTAGTGTATTTCGATCAAAAGCTAAAATCAGAAATGGTTTTGATGATGAGGGCAATGATTGAAGGAGTGCAAGGTAAGTATTATGTTGTAGAGGCTGAGCGTACGTTACGAAAAACCAAGCAACAATTGCTTAAGCAAATTAGGTGGTATCGTTATGGAGATTTAAGTGGAGCGGTGTTATTAGTAAAAAATCTTAGCTCCAAGCCATTGATACTACTGGAATCAGATTTTAGTAATATTTTTACGAACACAATAGCAATCAATTTGGGTAGCAGTGAGTTAGCAACAGGAGCATCTACTAAAGCATTCATCATTACCAAAGAAGTAGCTTATGATTAAGAAATATAAAAATATCTTTAGCAAAATTATTAATGCCAAATTAAAGCCAAATGATCAAACGCAAGATATTGCTAATACTAGCCTTCAAGCACCGCATGCTCAAAACTCAACTAATGCTAAAAAGAAGCAAGATGTAATTATATTACTTTTACTCGGGGCTTTGGTAGTTATTGGTTTAATTTTTATGAAGTATCAAGCAAATAAGGCAAGTAATATTGGTATTGAGTCTGAGGCTAAGTTACCATTAAATCTAGTAGTAGCAAGCGATGCTCTTGATATAGATAAAATGTGGCGTAATCATTTTGAAGATAAGCTGATGGATGCTAAGAATCAATCAAACGAGAAACTAAAGCTAATTGAAAGCAGTATTAATGAGCAATCAGTAGCTTACACTAATCAGTTAAAAGGCGAGATAGAGAAGCTGAAAGCTCAAATGCAATATATTACTGAGGAGCAAGAGTTAGCTAGAAGGGAGTTTAATAATGCTCGCATAAAGTCTACAGAAGACGATAGAGCTACAAAAACCCATCATCCGTTAATAGATGATAGTCGTATTACGGTAAATCACCTAGATCGTGGTGAGCGATTTGATCGTCCAAAATCAGCACGTAGTTATATTCCGGAGACTGCATATGTTAAAGGAGTATTGCTAGGTGGTATTGTGGTGTCGACATCTATCGGTTCTGCTTCAGAACCAGTGCCAGTAATTATTAGAATTACTGATCGTGGTAATTTGCCTAAGAACTTTGACATAGATATAACTCATTGCCAAATCATGGGTTCTTCGTATGGTGATTTATCATCTGAGCGAGCGGTTATCAGGGCAGAGGTTTTGTCATGTAAGGATTCAGTCAATGAGCTAATTTACACCACTAAAATAGCTGGTCTGATTTATGGCGATGATGGTATGAACGGTATTAAAGGTAAAGTGGTGCAAACTAGCAGTAAGCATTTAAAGAACGCAATGATCGGAGGAGTGATTAGTGGATTTGCTGGGGCTGCCAAAGGTCAGGATCAAGTAATTGTTAGTAGTTTTGGCATGGGAAGTACCAAAAAGAAAAATATGGGTGACATGTTACAAGAAGGTGGATTTGCTGGGGCTAGTAATGCTGCTGAGAAGATAGCAGATTACTATATTAAGCAGGCTGAAAGCATGTCACCAGTATTATTGGTGTCTGGTGGTACTAAGGTAGATATAGTATTTACCAAAGGGGTATATTTAGGTGCATTAGATGTTCAGGAAAAGCTACAACAATATCGAGTAGAAAAAGCAAAAAAATGATAAATGATTTCACTATTAGTCAAAGTTGGATTGGCAATAAATTTAAACAAGTTACTAAATTTATATTTATCATCTTGATTTTACCCATGCTACTTAGTTCTTGCTCTATATATTCGGCTGGTTTTAATTGTCCGGATAGCAAAGGAGCAAGATGCATGATGTTATCCGAGGTAGATAAACAAGTAGATTCCGGCGAGATTGAAACGGTCTATTTGAATAGCAAATGTCGCGGGAATAGTTGTAGATTAGAGCATAGCAATGTACCGAAAAAAGCGTTAAATCAAATACATAAGGTTAAAATAATGCCTATAGAAAATGGGGTAGAAGAATACCAAGACGGCGATAACTTATACTTAAAATAGATTACAGGGGCAAATAATGAATTTCAGTATTTTCAAACAGATATCTCAGAATATTGCAGCTACTTGCGGACTATCTGAAAATATTGAAAGCCCAAATAGTGTATCTATGGTAGGTAACATTTTATCAGGGACATTTGCCTTCGATGATTATTTAAGTTATCGATATTTTGATGAGGAGCAGGGGTTATTTTTAAATGACGGAAACATTGCTGGTTTTATGTTGGAGATTAGTCCTATTGTTGGCGTTGACGATACACTGCACAAGAATCTATCGCATTTCTTTAACGATGAGTTGCCTGAAAATTCTTACTTGCAATTTTTGCTAGTGGCAAATCATGATGTAGAAGATATTTTGGGTTACTGGCAGAAGATGCGTAACAATAGTGATCCTTTACTTGAGAAAATAACCAAAAGACGAGCTCAGTTTATCAGGGAGCAAGCGATAAGCTTTGGTATTTCTGACGGTCGTATTGCTCGAGATTATCGAATATTTGTTTCCTTTAGTAGCAAGCTTGATACAAAAAACAATAGCAAAAGTGGCATTGTCAGTTTTCGAGATAGTTTGATGCATAAATTGGAATCATTACAACTTGCTCCGCATATTTGCGATGCTAGTGATTTAATAGCTTTAACAAGATTAATGCTACAAATGGAGCTGGGTGGCAGTACAAATACTACTTATACTCCGCATGAAATATTATCAAGGCAAATAGTAATGCCTTGTATGCTACAAGGAATAGAGGAAGATCAGATTAATCATGTAACAACTGGCTTAACTTCTAGAATCTATCATATTAAGGAATTGCCTCAAAGTTTCTCACTAGCTGAAACTATCAATTTGTTGGGTGATAGTACTCGTAGCCATATGGGTATAGCTGCAAGATTTATCATTAGTTACTGCGTAGCGAGTTCCATTAGTAAATCGGCTAGCAGCATGATTACGGCAAGAGGCAAGAAAGTGATTGAAGCTTCAGAGAAGTGGTATAGCCACGGTAACCGTGATCTGAAGAGAGAAGCGGCTGAGTGGCAAGATATTAATGACCAAGTAGCTAGTAGTGACGAGAAGTTTTTAACAGAACACTGGTCATTAATGGTAACTGCCCCTAAAGAATCAATTGATATAGTCAGTCAGAACTTAATTACTTTGTATAACAATAATAATTTTCGCCTTGGTATTTCGTATCATCTACAATTACCGGTATTGCTGAGCATGATGCCAATGCAACAAGCTTTAATGTGGAATATCTTAGACAAATTTAAATTAACTAGATTAGTGCTATCTAAGGAAGTAATAGCTAGGCTACCAATTCATGCTGAGTGGAAAGGAGTGCCAAGGTCAGGGGTACTGCTGCACGCACGACGTGGGCAATTATTTAATTTTAATCCATTTTATAAAATTAATGCCGGCAATTACAATATTTGTATCTTTGCACCGAGTGGAGGAGGTAAGTCAGTATTTTTGCAGGAATTAGCTGTAAGTTTAATGGCACAAAATACTAGGATGTTCATTTTAGATATTGGACAGAGTTTTGCCAATATTTGCACTTTGCTTAATGGAGAAATTATTCAGTTTGGTCGCAAAGCTCCATTTAGCCTTAATCCGTTTGCTAGTTTTTACCAAGGAATGAATCCAGATGATAAGGATGAGTTTTTAAAATGTACTAAAGGTTTACTTGAAGTAATGTGCGGTGTAGGAGATGATGCACGGGGGTCAGCTGAGCTAGAAAAAGCGATAGTTGCAGCATTAGCTAAGAGTAATTACCAGTTGGATATTAGCAGTTTTGCTAAATTTCTTGAAGATAGCGATCTTCTGAGTTTACAAAAATACGGAGCAACTTTGTATCCTTATACCCATGAAGGATTGTACGGCAAATATTTTTCAGGAACAAAACAGGCAACTTTTCAGAAGCTGATTACTGTATTTGAGTTTGAAGAGATCAAGAATGATCCTAAGTTACTTTCGATAGTATTACAGATATTACTAATGGAAGTTACCAATCAATTTCTTACTGGTGATCGCCAAACGCCTTTCATGATTATCGTGGATGAAGCATGGATGTTACTTGATTTTGCCACTAGCTTTTTTGCAGCTTTTGTTAGAACTGTGCGTAAATATGGAGGTTCATTAGTGATATGTGTACAGAATTTCATGGATTTACATAAGTCACAAGAGCATCGGACTATTTTAGAGAATAGCACTTGGACTATACTGCTTAAACAAGATGAGAAGGCTTTAGGAGCATTTAAGGAATCAGAAGCCTTTAAGGATATGATCCCGCTAATCAGGTCAATTAGTTTAGTGCCAAACAAATATGCTGAAGCTCTATTATATACTACGGGAGTAACGGTAATCGGCAAGTTAGTGCTGGATGATTATAGTAAAGCACTATTTTCCACTGATGCAAGTGATTTTAATTTCTTAAAACAAAAAATTGCGGTTGGTCTAACTCTAGATGAGGCAGTAGAGCAATTGGTAGAGATTAAGAAGACTGGTAAAAGTAATACGGGGCTAAAGTAATAAGGATATAAAATATGGAGATAGCAAAGAAAATATTAGTGTTAATTACTGCGGTTACAATGGGTGCATGTTTTGGTTTTACAATTGCGAGGCAGTTAGGTTTAAGTAGTAATGATTGGCATATTTTATATGTTGCTGAAGATGAATTGATGAGTCTTGAAAAGGATAGAGTCAAAAATGAACATCTAGAAGATCGCCAGCTATTTTTTGGTCAAATTGATAAGGCGGTGAATTTAGCTGTGAGTCTACCGAAATCTTACCAAAATAGTACGACCAAGGTAGTTTATAGCATGAGTAGTGTAAAAGGTAAAAATGTTAGATCAATAAGCAAGGAAATACACAGTAAAATTATTGAAGAATTGAGTAAACAATAACAGGTACAAAACAATGGATAAATTTGATACGAATAAAGCTTGGGGAGAGGTAAAGAAGGCATATAAATTCCAAACTATCGTAGTATTAATATTGGTTGTGACAATGTTTATTTTCGTGATTCCAAGAGTTATACCGCCTGCTAAAAGAGGTAATAACGAAATTTCGGAGAATCAGCAAGTAAAGAAAATAAATAAGAAGGATAAAGCTGATAAGATGAAACGTATAGTGATTCGCATGATGCTTGCTGGTTTTGATAGTCATGAAATTAGCACGCTTAGTGGTGAATTTCAATTTGAGAATAGTTTGTTACGCTCTACTCTAGATAGTATGAGCGACAAACAGATTGTAGAATTTTATAATATTAGTATTGATGACTTAAATAGTTTAAGGCGGTGGGCTGAGGAAAGGAAGTTATATATTTCGGAGAAGGAGCAAGTACATAAAATAAATCAGAAGGATAAAACTGATACGATGAAACGTATACTGACTCGCATGACGCTTGCTGGTTTTAATCATGATGAAATGATCGCGCTTAGTGGTGAAGTTCAACCTGATGAGGGATTTTTAAGAATGATTCTAAATACTATGAGAAACCAAGAGATTGTAGAATCTTATAATATTAGTATGGATGACTTAAATAGTTTAAGGCGGTGGGCTGAGGAAAGGAAGTTATGTAAGGCTAAATTATTAGAGGAAAAAATCAATGCAGAGAAAAAATAATTTGTTATTGATTATTTGTTTAGCGTTTAGTCATGTGGCAATTGCCAAGGATTTTGGTAAGCAAGGTGCAACTTTTGAGATTAAGGAAGAAGGTTTTGTCAGCATGATGCAGCGTAAATTACAAAGTCTAAATCTTGCTGAGCATCAGCAAAAGATGCAGGATTTGGCTCGAAAGAAAATAGAAGAGCCAGCTGCTATTGTCGGTATAAGTAAGGCAACCAAGACTATTAGTCATAATTTCGATCCGAGTTATGTTTTAGATCAGGATGTAGTTTTGCCATGCGGTAAGCTCTTATATCCAAGAGGTACAAGAGTTAATCCGCTAGATTATATGTCATGGGACGGCAAACTAGTATTTATTGACGGTCGGGATGAAAAACAAATAGCTTGGGTAAAAGATAATTATTTAGAGGAGATGTTATCAAATAGCAGAGTAGCAGTGGAGGACAACTTAAGCGAGTTAAATAAAGAACATGCGAAGAATGCTGGTAATGCTAGTAACTCTGACGTTACTAAAATCGTTTTAACTGGTGGTAGACCACTTGAGCTAGAAAGAGAAATTGGTAGTCCAATATATTTTGATCAAGCAGGAGAATTGACAACAAAGTTTAATATTAGCTATGTGCCGGCAATAGTAGAGCAAGAAGGTAAGTATTTAAAGGTTACTGAAATTAATATAAGTAATAGCAGATAATATGATAAGAAATTAATAACATGAGTGATCAAACAAAGAATTTGACCTTTGGCGAGGTATCTTTCAGGAGTGTCGCCAAAGGTTGGATGAAACATACAAAAGTCATCACAATCTTGATTATGGTAATTTTTTTGCCATTGTCAAGTTATGGCAATACTTGTCAGGGGAGATTTGTTAACCCTATAACTGATATTTGTTGGTCATGTTTACTGCCAATTTCTATTGGTGGTTTTAATATAGGTAAGGGTAGTAGTCCAAAGAAGAGGGACACTAAAAATCCCAGCTCACCACTTTGTTTATGCACCAAAGGTAATGTGCCGATTCCAGGCATTGCTGTTGGTTTTTGGGAGCCGGTACGCCTAGTTGATATTACTCGCACTCCTTATTGTATGGTTAATTTAGGCGGTCTGTCGCTAGGAACAGATTTACGAAAAGTTAGCTCCTATGCTAGAGGTTATGGTGATCATCATGCACATCGTTCGTTTTACCACGTTCATTATTATATTTATCCATTAATTTACTGGCTTGAACTTATCACAGACTTTATTTGTTTAGAGCAATCTAGCTTTGATGTGGGATATATTAGCGAACTAGATGTAGCGTGGAATGACGAAAAGCTACAAACTCTTTTAAATCCAGAAGTTTTTTTATTTGGCAATCACTTAGCACAAGCAGCATGTAGCATTGATTGTGCCGCTTCTACTGTTGACTTACCAAGAGATGAAATGTTTTGGTGTGCTGGTTGCTGGGGTAATATCTATCCGTTTTCTGGAGCAAATAGCGATCATGTTGGTGGTATCCAATCAAGCAGTCTATATGCTACTCGTATTCTTGCCAAGATGCACCGAATAGGACTCGCTCAGGAAACATCTACATCGCAAAACACCTCTCCTATTGGTGGAGGAGAGCTTTGCCGTAAATCAAGGGCATTAAAGATTAAGAAGAGTCAGTACAAGCTACAAATGGTTAATCCGGTATCAACATCAAGTGGGATAGGTTGTTTCCCACTTGGATTATCGGACATGTTGTACTCTGCATTTAAGGAATATCCCTATGATGGGCAGGATTTTGGTTATTTAATTTTTAGGAAGGTAAATTGCTGTGCATTTTAATCTAATATCGTATGTAATTATTATACTATCGATTACTTCATATATAGCTAGTACACATGCAGCGACAGAATGTGATGATGCCAATAGTAAGAGCGATAATCAGTACAAGTTGATTCAGCAAGCAGCAATAGCTGATATCAAATGGGCTAGTGATTTAGCAAGGAGTAACCTTGATATGGTATGGCAAAACTTGCGAGATAAGTGGTGTAAGCAAAAGCAGTTAGAAGGACAGGATGCTTTTACACCCAGTAATAATAGTAATGCTCCATCGCTGCGGCAATTTACTGGTCTTTATGTGTTTGTAAGTAGCTCGATGCCCAAACCATTACTGCAATCTTATTTGAGGGAGGCAAGTAAGTATGGAGGAGTCTTAGTATTTAAAGGTTTACCCGGTGGTAGTTTTAAAGAATTAACCAAGCTTGTTCTAGAATTAACTAGTGAGCAGGATAAGCGGCAGGAGCTAGCATCTAGTATGCAGATAGACGATGAAGCTTACGCGCGATTTGAAATTGTATCAGTACCAACTATTGTGCTATCGCAAACAGATGATTATGACCCAACTAAGCCAGCTATGATAAAGTTTGACAAGATGGTTGGTAATGTTGGAGTTAAATATGCGTTAACAGAATTTGCAATGTCAGGAGAATTAACTAAGCAAGCCTTGGAGTGTTTGAAATGATTAATAGTCATGTAATAGCGAGGCAACTAGATATATTTGTGGTTAAGATACTTTTATTAAATCAGTGGTGGCAAATTGCCATAATGTTCATTGTTATACTGGCAAGTAGTAGTGCATTAGCGGGTAAGGTGCAAGTCAATAAGAATAAGCTCAGTGATTTATTCGAGAAAGAAATAGATGATAAGCAAGCGACTATTAAATTTATTGATAACTCGAAGAAGCAATCAGAGCAAGGGATATCAAGTAAAGGAGCTGTGCAAGAATTAGGAGTAGATGAGAATGAACTAGAGGGTAAAGCATCAGAACTGAATGCTATTAATGTTAATAACTTAGAAAGTAAGGGGCAAGAGGAAAGGGCTAAAGAAGAGAATAGTTACATCAATCAGCTAGAAGTTGATTATTGCGATCCTAAGATTGTCAACCATAAAAGAGATATTGATAAGATTTCAGATGGCAGTAGTAAGTTGATGTCACGGTTAATGGAAGGTTTACGTGACCTTGATATTGATTGTAAAACTGTTAAGGGGGATAAAGAGTTAGAGCCTGAATACGTCATTGAGATTGAAAAAGAACATTTTAAAGACACAATATACAATCAAAAATTCTGTGAGGAGCTACGTAATGAGTATAGTTGTAGTGATAGTCTAATATTAAAATGTACCAAAACTGGAGTAAGGTATAAAGAATGGCAAGATAGAGTAATGTATCTTGGAGGTTTTGAGTTTTGGTTTGATTATCATGGTTGGACACATACCATCAGATGCCGCAGAGGTTATTGGAGTGTGCATATGCGTCAAGGTAGGCGTATTAATGAAGAAAGACGTAACATGATAGTGAGTCGTTTAGGGGTGAAATTAGAGCAAGTGGAGGGAGTTAGAGCTCCCTGGGATGGTGAAGGTAAAATCACTCATGTTCAAGGTGTCCATCATGTGTTTCAAAGATATGCTATATATTATAAATATAGGGATAGTTATCCAGTATGTGAAGAATGGTCAGAAGAGTGGGCGGAAAAATGCAGATTAAAATGATCAACCATTTTACCACTGATTATACATATAAATTTAATATTCTAATGTTACAAGTAGTGACCACAGTGATTTTTTGGGTTTGTTTTGTACACTCATCTGAGGCTGGTAATCGTTTTACCTCAAATTATCCTTGTGTTGATAAGGGTAAACATTGTGTAAGTTCTGGCACAAGAACTATACAGGGATTTGAGGTACACCGAGATTGTTGGGAATTTGCCTATAGTAAAACATGTGATTATCCTAGTAAAAATGACTGTAAGAATTTTGCACATTGTTATGCAGTAGCAGACTTGCCGTGTTTACTACGGGATAATTATGGTAATTGTGTAAATCTACACAAAGAATTTTCTTGTAAAAGTTGGAATCCTGTAACTATTGATAAAGAAATGGTAAGAACTGGACTAGTTGAGAAAGAGGGCAAAGATAGATTGGTATGCAAAGGAGTACCTTGCATTGATGGTAACTGTGTTGACAAGAGCTATTTAACAGACGCTGATATGATGGACTCAGTATCAAAACTATATGCAGTAGGTCAGATGAAAGGGGCTACTGATCCAAATTTCAAATTATTTGAAGGGTTTAGTCAAAGTTGCAGTAAAAAAGCTCTTTCTTATACTAATTGCTGTTCTACCAGCTTAAAAGGTTGGGGTAAGCATTTAGGGGCAAGATGCACAAAAAATGAAATCGATTTAATAGATAAACGACAAAAAAACTTATGTGTTTATGTCGGGAAAGAAAATAAACAAAAAATGCGTATTAATAAAATAGTGAAGCATCATTATTGTTGCTTTGGTTCACTACTTAACAAAGTGATACAAATAGAGTCACGTAAACAACTTGGTATGAATTTTGGTAGTGGCAAATACACTAATTGTCGTGGCTTAACACTTGCAGAGATTATGAGGCTAGATTTTGACAGGATGGATTTCAGTGAGTTCTTTGCCGATATTTTAAAGAGGATGAAGGTACCAAAGGTAGGAGATATTAAAGCACGAGTGAACTCATCGCTACCAAGCTTACAAAAATACGACGGTAATCCAGATAATAAAAACAATAATAAGGCTGGTTGGAATACTGATCTGAAAGTTGATTAATAACAATAAATAGAATTAGAGATACTAGCGAATTACAAGTAATAGTTATGGTAAATTATACAACAATATTAGTGTTAATATACGTTCTGTTACCTAGTATGAGTTATGCAAATTTCTTTGAGCAACGTTATCGTGGTTGGTTATGGTTTGAAGAGAAGATGATAGAGCAAGATATGATGTCATCAGAACAGCCGAGTAACGACATTACCCCAGAGCAGGCTAAAGAAGAAATAGAGCAATTTGCTAAGGAACTTGCAAATCTTAAGTTTATGATGCTAGCTCGTCCAACCCCAGAAAATGTTAAAGCTTACCGGGATAAGGAAAAACAAATGTGGAAACAAGCAGAAACGTTGCATGATAGCTGGGATATGGCAAATCTTCTTTATCCTGAGCAACGTGATCTTATCAATAATCCGGTGAATGTTCATGGGATAAAAGCCAAAAGAGCAATACAAGAAGCAGAGAATTCTCGCAAGATTCAACAGTTAGCTAAGGAGTTTGATTTAGTATTATTTTTTAGCGAGCAGTGTCAGTACTGCCAATTATTAGCCCCAGTGCTGAAAAATTTTGGTTCTCGATATGGTTTTAATATTGATGCGGTAAGTAGTAGTGGTAGTAAACATGAATATTTTAAGACATACAAGGCTGATGGATTAATAGAACGTTTAAACATAACTGAATTTCCTACAGTTATTGCTGTAAGTCATGATGCTAAAACAGCATTTGAACTAATTCGTGGCTATGTAAGCGAATCGGAATTGGAAGAATATAGTTTGCTGGCTGTTAAACATCTTGCAGATATCAAGAACAAAGCAGTTGTTGATAACAGTTTAATATCAAGTAATTTAGCAGAATGAGCAATAAAGCCTTAAATATTTTAAAATACATAGTAATCATTACTATATTTGGTAATCACACTATTTTTGCTAGTGGTATAGACAAGTTAATGAAATATGCAAGTCCTAATGGGAGCATGAGTAATGTTAACAAAGCAGCGATTATCAACGATCAGCAAGGAGGTTATATGACTGGTGGTTCAGTAATCTTGAGAGGTCCACGCCCAAAAACTTTGCAACCCCTAACAATACAAACTCCTAAACTAGAGTTTGATGCTTGTACCGGCTCTGCTGATTTTCGTTTTGGCGGGCTTAGTTATATTTCCAGCAGAGAGTTTACTCAGTTCTTTAAGAATATGGGTACGGCATCAGGTGCTTATGCTGTTAAAATGCTGATTAAATCAGCCTGTCCTCAATGTGAAGATATCATGTCGTATATGGAAACGGTAGCAAGAGATATTAATGGTATGATGATGGATCAATGTGCAGCAGGTCAAGCTCTAGCTAAGGGAGCATTCTCGATGCTTAATAGTAGTAGTCAGCAAAGATGTTTAATACAAGGCAATATTGGTAAAACGAATAAAGACATGTATGAGGCAAGCGATAAATGTAAAAGTAATCCGGATCGTTTTGGTAATAGTGGAGAGGAAGATGAACTTAAATCCTTGCTCGGTAATGAATTTAATTTGGTATGGAAGGCACTTAGTAAAGGTAGTAGTGGTGATTTAGATTTTAAGGAATTAATCATGTCTATTAGCGGTACTATCATCGGGCGTAAAACTGATGGTCGTTTTCATTTTAATAATAAGCCATCATTAGTGTTAAACAATGATCTTTTGGAACAATATATCGGTGTACATAAGAAATCAGGTCAAGTTAAGTTATATAAGTGTGATACCCAACAGAAATGCTTAAATCCTACAGAAACAGAAGTAACTTTAAGTGAAAATGATACTATTTACGGCAATATTAGCCGAATCTTAGAAAATATGGTGCCAAAAATATTTGCTGGTAAAGGTACTTTCACTGATGAGGAAGAAGCAGTAATAGCGTTTTCATCAATTCCGATAATCCAGCTAATTGAAATGGAGATTATCCATAAAGGTAAAACCCAGCATGGTAAAGATGTCATTAATACTGCTGACATGATTGTTAGAATGCAGGAGTTTTTAGAAGTAGTATCTTATGACATTGTTACTAACTTCCTGATGCAAATGACCAATACAGCATTATCTAGCGTATCAGCATTGGAATATGCCCAGTTAGATGACACAGTAATTAAGAACTTCACTAATCAGGTAACAGAGGTCAGGAGATTCATTACTGATTCTAAGTTTTCTGCTTTTAAGCGTTTACAAGTAATGATGCAATATAAGGAAAGACTAGTATTACAGCAGAGATCATTCAAAGCAGGCTTTGATAGATTTTTAGAATATAACACTCAAGGGTAAAAATGTATAAATTAAATATAAGACAATAATATTATGAATGAAATACAAGATAATCAGTTAGTTATTTACCAAACTGAAAATGGTGAAATAAAAGTAGATGTAAAATTACATGACGAGACTGTATGGCTATCATTAAATCAAATGTCTCAAATATTTGAGCGTGATAAATCAGTAATTGCCAAACATCTTAAAAATATTTTTAAAGAAGGAGAGTTAGCAAGTAGTGCAACTGTGGCAAAGTTTGCCACAGTTCAAAATGAGGGAGAACGAGCAATAAAAAGAACAATAGAATATTACAATTTAGATGCCATTTTATCAGTCGGATACAGGGTAAATTCTAAAAGAGGAGTAGAGTTTAGAAAATGGGCATCAAAAATATTAAAAGATTATCTAGTCCAAGGATATAACATCAATCATGATAAAGTAACAAGCAAGCATCTAGCTAAGTTAAAACAAACTATTGAATTGTTATCTACTACGTTAATCAATCAAAACCTAGCGACTGATACTAGTAAGGAATTACTTAGACTAATCAAATCATATACTAAAACATGGGATATGCTCATAAGATATGATGAAGATAATTTTAATATACCAGTAAATCTACAACTTGTTTCTATCGTATTACTTGATTATCAAGAGGCAATTGACTCAATATCTGTCTTAAAAGAAGAATTGCAGCATGAAGCTGGTAATTTATTTGGAATAGAAAGGGGAAATATGCTTAAAGCGATACTTGGTAACATTGAGCAAACATTTGGTGGAGAGTCATTATATCCATCAGTGCAAGAAAAAGCAGCACATCTTTTATATTTTTTAATTAAAGATCATCCATTTAGCGACGGCAATAAGAGAATAGGTAGCTTATTGTTCCTTCTTTACTTAAGTAAGGCAAAAATTGGACTGAAAAACATGAATGAAACTAGTATGACAACGCTTGCATTAATGATTGCTGAGAGTCATCCGGTGCAAAAAGAAATAATAATAAAATTAATTATGAATTTAATCAGTGATTAGTTACTTAATAGCGAGAGATAAAAAGAGAATAACGATATGGATTTAACAGTATACACCTATGGGCATATAGATGCTATGTTTTATTGCTTAAACGCCATAGCGATGCTAATGAGCAGCAGTTTTGGTGAATCATTAATTCTAGTAGTAACCATGGGTACTGTTGGTTATTATGCACTTAAGATGTCTTATGCAGGTGCAAATGGATACAAAGCCCATCTTGGTAAGGTTATAGCGATGGTAGCTATGATATATTTTATGTTACTTCCTAAAGCCGATATGATGATTTATGATCACGTGTCCAAGAAACAAGAAAAAGTTGACAATCTGCCGATTGGCTTTGCCCTACCTGTCGGCATATTAGAAACTTTTGGTGATTTACTAACCTTAGGTTTTGAACAAGCATTTACCATGGTTAGTAACACTAATTACCGGGATTACGGTATGGTATTTGGTGCAAGGCTTATACAGGAATCACGCAATTGGCGTATTAGGTCTCCTGAGTTCATGGAAAATATGAGTAACTTTATTGATCGATGTGTAATGTTAGATGCGATGATTGGTTATCATTATACACCAGAAGAATTACTTAAAACGGATGATATATGGAGTTTAGTAAAAGCTAATGCGGCTACTTTACGTCATACTAGTGTACGTATTGGTAAAACTAAAAGCTTAATGTCTTGTGATAGAGCAGCCAAAGAAGTACTAGACCCAGCATTTAAATTGGAGATTGAAGCACTTGAGAAAAAGGTAAAAGATACTGATATTGCACAGGCAGGACAAACTAATTACGTTCAAAGAACATTCCAGCGACTAACCTCAAATTTTAAAAAGAATATTGAGCTATCCTTTAAAAACTATGCAGGAGTTAATATTGGAGGTGAGAAGTTAATACGCCAGCAAATGATGATCAATGCCATCAGAAACTACTCTAGTGATTATGGTTACGTGCGAGCTTCGGCTACTCAAGAATCAAACTGGCGAATTGCTGGAGATTTAGCATCTACTTACTTACCAATATTGATGAGTGTATTGAAAGGACTGGTATATAGCTCATTCATCTTCATGGTACCAATGTTGATCATGAGTGGCGGTTGGAGCAGATATTTAGGTTATTTAACGCTCGTAGCATCATTTCAGTTATGGGCTCCGTTAAATGCTGTACTAAACATGTTTATCGATATTTATAGCAGCACTACTTTACTTGGTATTGCCGATCGAGTAGTTAGTTTTAGCACTATAAGTCAAATAGGCAACTATACGGACAAGATTGTAGCAGTTGCATCAGGTTTGCAGATGGCAATACCATTTCTTGCTTTTAGTCTGATGCAAGGCGGGGTAGGTGGCTTCATCCATTTAGCTGGCACTATCACAGGGGCTAGCCAATCCGCTGCATCACAAGCGGCTAATGAATCGGTGACAGGCAACAAGTCGTTCGATAATTATTCGGTTGGTAACCAGCAATTATACCAGCAGGGTGGTTTCAAGACCGACTGGAATGAGTCTTACGCGGCAGGAGCTAGCTCTTTTCAACATATGGACGGTACTATGGAGAAAGTGACTGCTGGTGGTAATACTTTAAGACAGTCTGGAATAGGCTTTACTGCTTCTAGCGGTGCAACTAGTTACAAACATGATGATAGCAGGGTAGCACAAGTAAGTACAGGAGCAGGAGTTGCTGTATCTATGCATCAGCAAGGTCTACGATCTTTATCGAACTCTAATACCAGTACAATCGGAAGAAATGCAGACTATGTCGCTCATCTTGCCCAAAGAGAACATGCAGGTGAGAGCTTTAATTATGATTCAATGGGTGAGGCAGGACAGACCTTGCGGCAAGCGGTTAGTAGTGCTAGACAATTACATGATAATAGTAATTATGGCTGGCAACAAGCAGCTAACACTACTGTTGAAGCCTCTGCAACGTTGGGTACGCCTATGCAATTCGTAACAGGCTCGGGAGCATCTATTGGTGTCAAAGGCACAGTTGGAGCTACTAATTCCAGTGAGCAATCAGTGGGAGAAAATAACAGTGTTAATCAAGAAAAACATACAGATAAGAATTATGCTAATCTCGTAAGAGCCGCCTCTAATAGTTCATGGGCCAGGGAGAACAATATTGATACTAGCTATAGCGATGCTGTACGTAGTGCTTATGAAGAACAACAAAGATTAGAGCAACAATGTTCAATTAGTCAACAAGAAGTTGATGATTGGCACAAAGCACAAACTATAGTTAATTCTAATTCCGGCAATTCTAGCCGTGATATGTATCAAGAAGTGGTCAATCAATTAAAACAAGATTATGGCGTTGATGCCAGTACTGCCCACAAAATGGCAGATAGACGCAGCCCAGAAGCCCAAAAAGCTTGGCAGAAATTGCAACAAGAGGATCATTATGTACAAGATGTCATGCACAATATTCGTCAAGGCAGAGCTGCGGTATCAGGAGCAAGTGGCAGAGAGCAGCTAGATCGCTTTACTAATCAGCATCAAGATAAGATCAGCAATAACCCTGACTATGCTATCAAAGAGTATGCTGAGCAACAAGGGATGAATGTTGGTGGCTTTAAAAAACAATTGCAAGAACAAGGCGATAGTTTAAAGAAAAAACACGAGAATATTAGAGATAAAAACTTGGCAAAATATGCACAAGTTAGATCTGAGACCGAGTCCAAGGAACAAAAAGCAACACAACAAGTTGAGAAATATGAAGAAGATCGCATAGGGAAAGGGAGAATAGGTACACTAGGTCACTCGGTTAATGGAGTAGGAAAACCAGATGATAAAAAGTAAATCAAACGTGATATATTATCTTGTGCCTGGGTAAGAATGAGAGCTTGGATATCTGTCGAAGCCAGTAGAATAAGAATTACTAATGGTTGTAGTAGTAGATATGATTGGGTGTACAGAATGTAATATACTGTGTTGATTACTAGAACTATTAGGAGCTACGTAATAAGCACCTCCGCCTATACCAGTGATTTCTGGACGCCAAGCATTTTTATTGAACAAAATAGAGATAGGACAATTTTTAAATATGAAATACAGCATAGGGCATAATAGACCAATGGCAGTATATATTGTTATAGAATCCTTGAAGGCAGGAAAATTATTATGCAAACCGAAAAACAACTGTACTGAAACCGGTACAGTAATTACTAGCACAAAACCTAAACCGGTAGGATATCTATTATTTAATGGCTCTCCTTGTTTATTCACAAAAATCTTATCCGCGGTGTATGTAACTTTATTAGCTCTAGCTAGTAAATATGGCGCTAATGAAACTGTTAAAATGATGAATAGTAAGGCAAAAATAGGTACAAAATTACTAAAGAAGTCAGATAAAGCCGCACTGGAAGTCATGCCAAGCCAAAACATTAAATTCCAAAAATTATCGCGAGTACAGCGTGATTTAAACCAGTTCATACAATCTCTTATCTTGAAGGTGATTAGCTTGAGTCTACTATGGTTGCAACTAATCTGCCAAGCAAAATTTACTATGATAACCATATTTCTTCTCAGTATATCAGTAAGTGTGCATGCTGATAGTCAAATTGCTAATCTTATCAAAACAATAGAATATCAATATGCTATCCCTAGTGGTTTACTACTTGCTTTAGCTAATGTGGAATCTAATTACCAACCATATTCATTAAATATTTCAGGCAAATCGGTCATAAGTAATTCAGTAGAGCAAGCTAAGAACATTGCTGAGCAATATTTACAGAAAGGAAAGCAGAATATTGATATTGGCGTGATGCAGCTCAATTACTTCTGGCATGGTAAAAACTTCACCTCAATAGCTGAAATGTTAACGCCCAAGAAGAATATTCATTATGCAGCTCAGCTGTTAACTGGTTTATACAAGCAGCATGGTTCCTGGCATAAAGCTGTTCGGTATTATCATTCTCGCAATCCTAAATATCATAGGCAATATTCACGCAAAGTGTTAGTGGCATGGTTAAAAAGCGATAGGCAGATTAATAGTAGGTAAAATATGTTAAATGATTTTATTGGCGGTGGTCAAGTTTTTCTACATAAGCTACGGATGTTATTGCAGGTTCTGCGTAGCTCTTTCACGAGTTCATTGTTAGTGAGTGTTGCAATAGTCTCCGTTATCTCATACAAACCAGCACAACTATTAGATTTAAGGGCTGCTATGACTTATCAGAAAGCACTATTAGCTGATAATTTTGATGATGCGGGCAGCTTTATTAGAAACGCGATTAACCCCAATGCTAAGGACTATTATACTAAAATAGATGCTTATGACAAAAAAGGTTTATATTCCAAAGATATTGATCCACGCAAAATTCTTAAATCACGATTCTATAGAGCATCTTACCTTTCAGTATGGGAGTTTGTTAAAATACGATTAGCTCTTACTGTGCTAGTCATGTTTGGCATCTTTGTTTTAATCTATCTGCTATGGTCAAGATTTGGCAAAGATGTCAAAGCAGAAAAGCAAAAAGATGGTAGTAATAAAATATTGACTAGCAAAGAAGTTAAAAAATGCTTGCGTAAAATTGGTAAAGCCAGCGATCTAACTATTGGTGATATGCCGTTAGTAAAAGATATGGAAACCATGAATCTCTTAGTGTCAGGTTCTATTGGTTCTGGCAAAACTAATTTAATGCATAATCTATTGCCTCAGGTAGAATCAAGAGGAGAAGCTGCTATTATTATTGATAATACTGGAGAAATGATTGCTAAATACTATGATCCAAGCCGCGGGGATATTATCTTTAATCCATTAGATAATCGTAGTCATTACTGGGACTTTTGGCATGATTGTGCTGGAAAAAAAGATCTAGAAAAATTTGCTGATATCTTAATGGGCTTTAATAGCAGAAAAAATAATCGAGGAGCTAATGATTTTTGGGAAGAAAGTGCAGCAAGTATTTTTGTTGCTTGCACTGAAGTTTTACAACAGCATCAGCAATATTCAATAATCAAATTATATAAAATGCTGTGCCAAACTGAAACTGGAGAAATGTACACAATATTAAAAGGTACAGATGCCGCAAAATATTTTACCAAAGATAACGCTAAAACAGCTTCTTCAATAATGTCAGTGTTGATGGCTAATATTAAGCCCCTGAGGTTTTTAACAGACAATAACAAGATGGGAGCATTTTCAATAGAGGATTATATTAACAAGATTAACTCAGGCAGTGGTAACTGGCTTTTTTTAGCTACTGACCCATCAGCTAGAGAATTAACCATTCCATTAAACGCATCGCTATTAGAACTCTTGATATCTCGTATGCGTCGCAGTAGAATCAATGCACGTCACAAATTATGGATCGTCATGGATGAACTGCCTAGTCTCGGGAAATTACCAGGCTTGCCACAATTGATGCAAGAAGGAAGGAAATATGGTACTTGTGTATTGTCTGGACTACAATCGACTAGTCAATTATACCAATATTATGGTAATGCTGATGCATCGAATTTAATTGGTTTGTTTAAGACCAAGTTCGCCTTTGCCAGTGATGACCCAAGAATGGGAGAGCTATATAGTAAACTTTGTGGTTCTGTTACTACAATTAGCCAGCAGAAAAATACTAGTTTCGGGGCTAATGAGTTTAGGGACGGTGTTAGTTATAATGAAAGGCATGAAAAATCACCTCTTGTTTCTTATGAAGACTTTAGCTGTCTCAGCATTGGTCAATGCTATGTTATTTTACCAGAAATATCTGCTAGACTTGCAAAGATACAAGTGCCGCAAGCTACGGCGGCTGATAAAAATAAGTGGTTTGTTGAAGTTGTAGCAGAGTCTAAAATGGTAGATAAGATACACCAACAATGCAATAATCTAGACTCAGACAATATTGCAACTAATAATGATGAATCAGAATTTAATACAGAGATAAAAAATGATGAATTTATTTTAAATAGATAAAAAAAGCTGTATTATGTCATGGATGTTCAGTTAAAAAACTTGGGCTGTAACATAGATATACAATATAAATAAATTTTAATATGCAACCAGTTGTTATAAGATATAAAAAGATGGCAAAGATGTTAGGGGTTTCTGTCAAAAAAGCAGAAAAAGTGCAGGACGAGCTAATAACAAAAGGTTATATGGAAGTGTTATATGCTAACGATAAGATTAGATGTGTTAGGATAAGCTCTCCTGATCCACAAATGGCTGCTTATCTGCACCAAACTAGAGACCCTATAATATTTACCAAATAATGTAACAGTATTATAATAATCAATTAACGTGGGTAATAATATGTTAAATAAAGTTAAATTATATAGTCTGACTATTGCGTCGATCATATTGTCGATAAATAGCTCTTTAGCTAATCCTAATCAGAAAGATGATATAGAGTTAGATAATCGTACGCTATATATACAAAGTCCTAGCAGAGTAATAGATAGACATTTTTCTTCTTTTGATCGCTATTGGCACAACTTGCTCAATGGCAGTATGTATGTATATGATGGAGACTCTATAGGTACTAAGATTATTACAGAGGACAAGCGATATGTTGTGATTATGGAGATACCAGGTTATGATAAAAGTCAGATTAAAATTAACTTAAAAGGCAATCGTCTTGTTGTGAATGGTAGTAACGAATCAGATGTTAATAAAAAAGATAATATTAAAGATTATGCCCGCAAGAATAGGCAGTTTAATTACACTATAGAGTTAAATAATGACATCGATCAAAAAACTATCTCTTCTAATTTAAAAAATGGCATCTTAACAATCATATTACCTCGTATTGCAACAAAAGAAGCTAACGTTAAGGAAATACCTATTAATTAATCATGATAAATCGAATTGTACTATAGTACAACCAAACTAGAGTATTATTGTACTACACCAAGCCTACTAACAAGTGGTACAATTATAAGAAATATTAGACTTGTTTGTACTATTGTGGTACAATATTATTTTTTAAATAAAATTGTACCAGAGTTATTATGAAAATTGGATATGCAAGAGTAAGCAGTAATAATCAGGACTTAGAATTACAACAACAAGCATTAATTGAGGCGGGATGCCAAAAGATATTTAGCGAGTCAGCTAGTGGCAAAGATAATAATCGCACTGAGCTAATGATTATGATTGAATCATTGCGACCAAGTGATATTGTTATAGTTTATAAGATTGATCGGATTGCTAGATCTCTAAAAGGACTAATTGAGCTAATCGAACTACTAAATAACAAATCTGTTGAGCTTGTGTCCCTTGATTCAGGAGATAAAGTAGATACTACTTCGCCTATGGGGAGAGCATTTTTCCAAATAGCTGGAGTATTTGCTGAATTAGAACGTAGCATGATTAATAGCAGAACTAAAGCAGGAATTGCTAAGGCTAAGCTTAATGGAGTAAAATTTGGTAGAAGAGTTGGTAGTAGCAACAAAACAACTTTAGGCAAAATAGAAAAAATAAAGATTTTTCTGCAAGCTGGTAAAACTTATAGTTGGATTAGCAAGGAATTGTTTGTCAGTAAAAAAACAATATCTGATATTAAAAAATTGTTACAGAAAAATGACCGAGCGTTTAAAACATGAGCAAATCTGATAGATTAATAAGTTAGTAAAATGACAAAAAAGTTAAAGCATGATTCATTAGTCAAAACAATAATGGCTGATCCTGTAGCAGCCCAAGAATTTTTGGAATATTATTTGCCGAATGATTTTAAGAGTTTAGTAGATTTATCAAAAATAACAGTAGAAAAAGAAAGTTACATAGAAGAATCTTTAAACAAGAAATATAGTGATATAGTGTATGGAGTTGC
>NZ_MWZE01000050.1 GCF_002259525.1 Rickettsia endosymbiont of Culicoides newsteadi
AAGAAAACGTAATTTAATTGAAACAGTTTTTGATTATTTAAAGAACAAAATGAACCTTGAGCATACTAGACACAGATCCCCTATAAATGCTTTTGTTCATATACTTTCTACACTAGTTGCCTATTCTCTTAAGAAAAATAAACCTTCCATAAATTGCAATTTCGACTTTCCTCTAAATTATAACCTTATCCCGAATTGACGTTATACGCTAACTCTACCTCCAGCCTACATGATTTGCAAAATTTATTTTTACTTAATTTTGTATTATAGCCATATTCACATAAACTTGATATTGTAGAATTAGTTTTTTGCACACGATCTCTGATCGTATTACTTCTAATTTTATGCAAGAATTTTATATCTTGTTCCTCCTTGCTTTTTAGTAGCACAGTTTTTAATTCTGGATCACGAGCCGCTTTGCATATTGCTAACGCATCGTTATAATCATTTTTCTGTTTCGATGTAGCATAAACTTTTACATCTTTTGTTTTCATTAGTTTGACTTGCAAACCAAGCTTAGCAATTTCCTGTGACCAATAATTAGCTCCTCCACATGCCTCCATAGCTACCAATGAACTTTTATCGAGATTGCTTAAATAGGCTATTAACTCATCTCTTGTAACTTTTTGGTAACCTATTTTTTTGCCATTTTGATCGACTTGCACCAAGTGCATACTATTTTTTGCTAAATCTATTCCTATTATAGTATTTTTTATGCTATTATTTATCATGGTATGGATCTATTAATTAAATTATTATTTAATTTGGAGCAGCTGAAAACTATTTTTCAGCTGACTCCGTACAAGTAAAGCATATTTCGCTTCACTCGTCCATACCATCATTCCCGCGTAGGCGGGAATCTAAAATACCTCAGGGCATTTTTATATCCCTGTTTTCGCAGGGATGACACTGAGTTGTAAATTGTCATTCCTGCATAGGCGGGAATCTGGATACCTTACCTACGCAGGTATGACACAATTGTTTCGTCGAGCTACAGTTTTTTTTGCAATGACGTCTTGTACTTTTATGCAATTTGCATAAGGTGAATCAATCACCTAAATATCTAAGAGTACCAGAGTCTCCTAAACTATTAACTTCATCTCTACTAGAATCATGTATATCTGAAGTATATTTATACAAAGGTTCCAGTATAGATTGAGAATCTTGCACCCAGGATGCATGAAAATCTAGTATATCCTGTGGAACATATCTTGTTTCTAGTTTTAACAGAGCTTGTTCTACAGTACACCCATCTTTAAAATCAGTATATACAGCTATATTATTTTGTTCAAATATATCAAGTATCTCTAGAACATTGGGATTTGGAATATTTAAAATTTTTACAGTTTTAAGTATCATCTTAGAATTTTGTATTTCATCGTACATTAATGATTCAGGAATTCTAAATGATCGAGTATCTTGTTGTTTTGCCATAATTATAATCTTTTTAGTTAAAATATAGGTTATTGTCACGTTCACATTCATTCGCTTGCAATGACGTAATTTTGCTATAAAGCCTAAGGGTTAGCCATAAAAATTAACCATCTTCTCAGAGATTAATTGGTTGTCATATTTTTCTAAAATATCTTGTCGAATTTTTATACCAAGATGTTTTCGTAACGAAGGTCTAGTGATTAGCAGCTCCATAGCTATTGCTAAATCTTCTATATTTTGAGGTTTGACTAATAACCCATTTATTTTGTCTTGTATTAATTCTCTGCCACCTGGAGCGTTAGTAGTAATAATCGCTCTACCATATGCCCCAGCCTCTAAAAGGGAGCGGCTTAGTCCTTCACGATAGGAGGGTAATACGGCGATGTGGGCTTTTTTCCATATTTCTTCTATATCTTTCTGATATCCAAGATATTTGATATATCCTAGATTTTGGTAGTCTTCCAATATGGATTGTGCTATTGATTGTTTATTATTTTGTTCAGGCTGACCAACTAACCAGAATTCAGCATCGATATTTTTCTGTTTTAATATTTTTGCGGCATATATAAATTCATATACACCTTTATCAATAAGCATTCTAGCTACTAAGGCAACTACTATTTTATTACCTAACGGTTCTGGTAGGAGAGGGAATTTCTTGGTTTCTATACCAACACTACATTGTTTAATAACTAAATTTGGTGGAGCTATACCTAATTTCACCACTAAAGCTAAATCATCATCATTTTGTACAACAAATAACATACTTTTATAATAGCTTATTAGGGATAATATTTTAACTATGATCTTCCTAAGGCATTTTAGTAAAAATTTATTGCTGATAAACAATAAACCCATACCAACAAAAGTGTTAATGATTTGTGGTGTATTGCACAGAAAAGCACTGATACTTCCATAAAAAATTGGTTTTATAGTGAAATTATGTAATATATCAGGTTTTTCCTTATTTAATATTCTGATTAGCTTGATTAATAATAGTAAATCAGTAAAAAGGTTAATACTTCCACGCTTTATTGAAATTGGAATTACTGGTAAATTATGCTGTTCTATTTTATCTTTAAATTCACTAATATCTGTTAGTACTTTAACTTCATATCCTTTAATTTTAGCAGTCAAAGCAATTGGCAGAAGATGGTTATAAAAGTGCCAATCTGTATTTGTAAAAATAATGATTTTTTTCATTTATTTTTCTTTATAATAACTCTATAACATAAAATCATACTCAAATGATTTGGGAAATGGGGACAATAACCAAAGGGTGAGTACGCGAATTACCTACAGTCTTGCGGAGCAAACTCTTCAAATCATTTTAGTATAATTGAATTAAACTTATTATATAGTATATGTCAAGATATTTAGTCACTGGTGGAGCTGGTTTCATTGGTTCGCACCTTGTTAAATTATTAACCAAAGAAGGACACCAAGTTGTCATATTGGATGATCTTTCAACTGGTACCTTTAATAGTTCACTTGATAAAAATATTGAGTTTATTCAAGGAAATATTTTAGATCAAGATATTGTGAAGAAAGTATTTAGAAATATCGAGGGTTGTTTTCATCTTGCAGCAGTGGCAAGTGTGCAGGAATCAATTAATAATTGGCACTATAGCCATCAAGTAAATTTAACAGGAACCATTAATATCTTCCTTCAGGCAAGTAAACAAAATATTCCTGTGGTATATGCGTCATCTGCTGCTGTTTACGGTAAGATCAGTGATTTTCCTCTACAAGAAAATGGCAAAGTGAGTCCACTTTCTCCTTATGCGGCGGATAAATATGCCTGCGAGTTACAAGCTAAGGCTTTTGGCGAGGTTAAATCTCTTAAAAGTTGTGGTTTACGCTTTTTTAATGTTTATGGTACAGGACAACCTAAAAATTCTGATTATTCTGGTGTAATATCAATATTTAGAGAACAAGTGAAAGATGGTAAAGAGTTGGTGATTTTTGGTGATGGAAATCAAAGTCGGGACTTTATACATGTTTCAGATGTAACAAATATGTGTGTTAGAGCCTTATCTATGGTGGCATCATCGGCACCAGTACTAAATGTTTGCACAGGACGTGCCTATTCTATAAATGAACTTATTCAATTAATTGATAAAATCGCTGTTATCAAAGGAATAAAATATCTACCACCTCAAGTTGGTAGTATAAATACTTCTGTTGGCAGCCCAGAATTGGCTCAGCAGATGTTAAATTATAAAGCAACATATGAGTTAGCAACTGGATTATTAGAGTTATTTAGCGTAAATTTATGAATTCCAAAGAAACCCTGATTTTAGTAGCGGATATTAGGGGGTGGGCTTTTGATAACGTTGCTTCGTTTGTTCAATCTTTGTTAAATGATCAATATGATTGTCATATAATTTATAGTTGTGATTATAAAACATCGGAGGAGTTTTTAATTAATTTAAACCAATATAATTCTATTAAATTAATACATTTTTTTCATCGTGGGTATTTAACGCACTTACTGCAAATTATAGCAGATAATGGTATTAACACTAATAGTAATATTGAAAAATTATTAAATATTGCCATTACCATTAGCATACCTGATCATTTATTTATTGAAAATGAATCTGACATACTAAAAAATCTACCAACTTTCCGATTTATTGACAACTACTACACTAGCTCTAAAAGATTGTATGATATTTATGCAAATATCCCAGAATATCCAAAACCGTGGCAAGTAATTTATGATAATGTATTAATTCCAGATTCACAAATTGCTCCTGATCCTAAAATTGGTTTAGCCTCTAGTCAGCTAGTTATCACATGGATTGGTAATAGTGCTTGGGAAAGTTGGTATAGTACTATTGACGATTACAAAGGTCTAAAAACAGTAATTATGCCAGCCCTAGAACAGCTTGAGCATGAGAAAATTCATATCAAAAAATGTATAATAGATAAAAATAAGCGACTACACTCAAAACAAGAAGTTTGGGATACTCTAAAAGAAACAGACATTTTGCTAATAGCCTCAGTGCAAGAAGGAACACCGTTGACGCTTATTGAAGCGATGGCATTTGGTTGTGCAATTATTACTACTGACGTGGGGATTGTCCGGGAGGTGCTACCTGATATACAACATCAGTTTATAATCAATAGAAATCATCCGTATCTTACGGAGGCAATAAAAAAATTAGATGTTGACCGAGATTTACTAGCAAAAATTAAACAGCAAAATTTTCTTGCTTATCAAAAAATCTTTGCCGATAAAGCCCATTTGCAAAATTTATGGCTTTCGTTTATAGATATTTCAGTAAAAAATCATAACAAAAAACAAAATTTACAAATAAAGCAACAAATTTTAAGAGATATCAACCTTGTTAATAAGGGCGAAGCTCCATCGATAATTGATAAAATCCGTTCTATTCGTTTGTTAAAAAAGATAGCACAACCTCTTCTAAGATATTATTGGGTTAGATTGCTTGCTAGACGAATAATTACAATGCTTTATTCTTGTTCTTCAGAAAATGATTATGATAATTTTAAAAATTTTATAATCAAATACCAAGGACAGCAAAAGGATATTAGACCTCTTACAAAACTCGCTTATGCTGAGGAATTTGTAGGAGACACGGAACGCAGAACCGCAGCGTACTCTAGTGTATGTGAGGATTCGAGTACCGCATCATTGTCCAAATTACCAGCAGAAGTAGAGTTTTACAAGAGGTCTATTGACGATATCTACGTAATATATTCTAGTACTTTTCCTGGAGTCGCTAACTCTACTAAAGAATTATTTGACCAAATAATTCCTTTTCCTATAGGCAAAGCAAATATTTTGCTAAATTATATTAATGCATATTTACCCAACAAAATTATCACTAAAATAGCTCAGTTAATTATCAAAACAGGCATTAAAAAATTAGTTATATCGGGTGGGCTTGATGTTCATGCTCAATTAGTAGAAAAGTTGCATCAGCTTAAGGCTGATAATTATTTAGATATTTACTTTTTATGGCATGGTTCTCCTGCCCAATGGGTAGATTCTCATCATTGCCAAGATTTTTATAAATGGTTAAATTTATATAAACAAAATAAGATTAAGGCTATTATCACCCTGAAGAAAGGTCTAGAACAATTTTTGATAGCTAATGGTATTCAATCTTATTTATTACAAAACTTCATACCATCAATGCCTGAAAAAAAGGTGATAGCTATAGAGAATAGTAAATTTACAATTGGTATATGGAGTGCTTCTAGCATATGGATAAAAAATCTCTATCCTCAATTTGCTGCAATAAGTATGTTGAAAGATAAGGTTTCTTGTTATACTAATTGCCATTTTAATGACAATAAACATGCTTGTTGGATGATGCAGGATGTAGAGCTTAAAGTTTTTCCAGAGCAATTACCACATCAAGAACTAATAAAACTTATTGCCAATACTAATTTAACTTTATACATTACTAATTCAGAATGTTCACCTATGATAGTTTTAGAGAGTCTAAGTTTAGGAGTGCCTTGCTTAGTTGGTCCTACAGCAGATATTTATGATGATCAATTTTTACGTGATATGTTAACTGTTAATCGCGTTGATTGTCCGCTGACCATATTTAAAGCAATAGAAAAGGTTCAACAAAATATTGATATAATACGTTCCAAACTACCGGAGTTTATTAGAAAATATAATAAAAATGCTCTTGCTTTAAAAAACTATTTGCTAACAGTCATAAATAATGATCATAATAGGTGAGGGGAGTAATAAGTTGTCATTCCTGCTTCGGTGCGGAATCTAGACCCCGCACCAAAGCAGGGGTGACACCACAACTGTTGAAAGTTAGAAGGTAAAGCGGGTTTTAGATAGGTTTTCTGTCATTGCGAGACCACGCAAGTAGGTCGTGGCAATCCATCTTTGGTTACTTTTGTGGATTGCTTCGTCGACCTAAGGTCTTTCTCGCTAATAGACGTTGACCACATACGACTTTTAAACTATCCGGTCTAAAACCCGCTTCCTCTTCTAATTTTCAACAGTTGTGGGGGTAACACTAAGGCGAGCAGGGGTAACATTAAGGTGAGTGTTATTATTTTAACTATATAAAGCAAAATAAAGTCAGTTGATGAAAAGAATTATAAGATGTTTATATCAGGCAATTTTAAAAACAATTGAACATGATGGTGTTGAACATTCAGGGTATATGTCATTTATGATACTCATGGCATTTTTTCCTTTTTTAGTTTTTTTATTAGCATTAACAAGTTTTATTGGTGCCTCAGAACTCGGGCAGAACTTTATAACTATCTTTCTTGAGAGTATGCCAGAACTGGCTACTGACTCAATAAAAACTAGGATAAATGAACTTAGTAAAACTCCACCTCAAAGTCTAATGACCGTAGCGATAGTAGGAAGTATATGGACCGCATCATCTTTTGTTGAATGTTTAAGAACAATCTTAAATAGGGTATATGAAATAAAATCACCACCTCCATACATAAGACGAAGATTACTTAGCATAGTACAGTTCTTAGTAATCAGCATATTCGTTACTTTTGCTATGTTCATTCTAATTATAGTGCCAATAATATTGACAAAACTTCCGATGATTTTACGAATAATGGAAGAACATATGCTAGCTCTAACTATTTTACGATATGTTATAATTTTTTGTTCATTATTTATTACCTCATCATCATTATATTATATCGTCCCTAATATAACATTAAATTTTACAGAGGTATTTCCTGGAGCTTTATTAACAGTAATTTTATGGGTGATAAGTGGATATTTATTATCTACTTGGATAAGAAGTTATAACCAATTAAGCATAATATATGGTTCACTTGGTGGTATAATAATAACCCTAATGTTCTTTTATATTATTAACATAATTTTTATATATGGTGCAGAATTTAATTATTTGCTAAAAAAACATCACTGAATTGTTAAATAAAAGTAAATCTTTGTTTACTTTTGTGAAATTTTTGTTGCGTCCTAGCTAAAATAGTAGTACAAGCCGTTTTGTTAGGATATGTGAAGGATATCTAAGTAAAAGCTTGAACGATGGGATAATGTTTGCATCTTTGTTATTCGCGTTCGTCCCTTTGTTATTTGTGCTTCGGTGCAGAATCTAAGACCCCTGCTTACGCAGGGGTGACATTGATTACTTTGTCATTCCCGCGTAGGCGGGAATCTGGATACCTGCTTACGCAGGTATGACGCTAAGTCGAGCAGGGATGCTCATCATTATTCTGATCTATTCAAATTTCCTTCACATAGCCTAGTGATTTTAACTAAAAAAGATTATAATTATGGCAAAACAAAAACATACAGCAACTCGAGATCACTATATCGGCAGTAATCCCAATTTAATGCGCCTCACTGAAATAAACAACACTAAGACGATACTTGAAGCTGTAAACAATAAAAAGATTGCTAAAGATATTTGGTCAATATGCAATATATTTGGTGTATCTCAGGAAATACAATGTACACTTGCATCTACTAAGGGGGGTTTTGATGAAAAGGTAATTGAGGGTTTATTTAAGAAGGAGCTTAAATCATCCAAGAACAATGACAAGGACAAGGACGCAATCAAAAATTGTTTGCAGGTGTTGTCTTATTGTTCTACTGAAAGAGTTCAAAATGAATTTGAAGAATTTAACAATATACGCAAAATACTTAACAAAGCTAATGTACCTGTATATACTAACTTTGGAAAAAAATGTACTATAACTAAAGCTTTGGAAAAATTAGATAGCTTGGAGCATACGTATCTATCACCCAATTCAAATACTAGTGATGTAGTTGATGAAAATGCTGTAGTCGCATTAGGAGAATTTCCAAATATGGATGGTGACACAATAAACTAAAAACTGTCATTGCTAGGAGGTAGCAATTGTGGATTGCCACGCTCAAGGGCGTTCGCTCGCAATGACCTATATTTTAACTAAAATAGATTATAATTATGAAAAGAAAAAAAGTTTATACACAATATAAATCAGATGAAAATCCCCCCGTCCCGGTTAGGTTTTTTTTAAAGACGTTGCCCACTGAAATAGGCAACTCTATTACGATACTTGCAGCTATAAGAGATAAAGACCCTGTCGCCATAGGTTCCCTGTTTAATAATGTGTCTCAGACACTGCAATGCGACCTTTATCAGCTCGTTAAATCTAATGAGTTTACTAATAAGAAAGTTGAAGCTTTATTTCAGAAGGAGCTTAACTCATCCAGAATAAATGTTGATAAGGCAGCAATCAATAATTATAAGTCTATAGTAGTTAAGCTCTTGAATAATCCAAATATTAGTATTAACGAAATATTTGATTGTTTTAAAAAAGCTAATGTACCTGTACTACGTATTAATTTTGAAAAATATGATACTATCGATACAGCTCTAATAGCATTACAGAAGTTGCAGCATGAGTACTTGCCAGTCCGTATGGTTACTGGGGAGGAATACTCAAATATGCTTAGTGAGTTAACGCTAACTCAGCTTGCTACAAATCTAAAGTATTTAGATAGTCTTGATGATTCATCAGGAAAACATAATGTTGATGTATCAGGAAAGCATATTGACTATGATTCAGAGGTGTAATAGACTCTTAATCCGATTAATATTTATCTATACTGTTTGTGTTATTCCTGCGTAGTATGTAATATCTACGTAAGTAGGTATCTAGTACTACAGTTGTAGATTGAATGTGAGTGTTCACGGAAAAAAGGTTAAAGTATAAGATGTCATTGCGAGGAGGTT
>NZ_MWZE01000051.1 GCF_002259525.1 Rickettsia endosymbiont of Culicoides newsteadi
ATTTCAAAAATTTAAAGAATGGCGTGGTATAGCAACAAGATATGCTAAAAATACAAAATCATACATGGCGGGTCTTTGTTTAAGGGCTTTACTAATGTTGGCTCAAATCTCGTGACGACACACTCTACGGTTCACAATGAGGAAGTAATAACTTTAATTCTCTGGCAATAATATTTCTCTTTTACCAGTGTGGTTAGGAGGGGATATTACCCCATTTTGTTCCATTTTCTCCACAAGAGTAGCAGCTCGATTATAACCAATTCGTAAACATCTTTGTATATAGCTAATTGATACTTTTCGTTCTAATTGTACTATTTGTACCGCTCTTTTATATAGAGTCTCGTCACTAGTTGAATCATCTCCAGAACTTTCGACATTTACTTCATCATCATCTAGTTGTTGGGTCACTGCTGAAAGATACTCAGGAGTTCCTGTTGCTCTTAAATATTCGGTTACTTTCTCTACCTCTTTATCATCAACAAATGGACCATGAACCCTGGTAATCTTTGACGAATTACCCATATAAAGCATGTCTCCCATACCGAGTAACTGTTCAGAGCCTTGTTCACCAAGAATAGTTCTACTATCAATCTTAGAAGTTACTTTAAAACTGATACGACTTGGAAAATTAGCCTTAATTACCCCAGTAATAACATCAACAGAAGGTCTTTGGGTTGCCATGATAATATGAATACCTGCAGCTCTTGCCATTTGAGCAAGACGTTGTATCGATAATTCGATATCCTTGCCAGCTACCAGCATTAAATCAGCCATTTCATCAACAATTACTACAATGAACGGTAATTTCTCCATATTCATTTCAATTTTTTCATAAATAGGCTTGCCGGTTTCTGAATCAAATCCTGTTTGGATAGAACGCTCTAATATTTTACCGCTTGACGCAGCTTCCAAAATTTTAGCATTATAACCAGCTATATTTCTTACCCCAATATTTGACATTGCTCTATAACGATTTTCCATCTCTTTTACTGCCCATTTAAGGGCTACTACCGCTTTGTTTGGTTCGGTAACCACTGGGGTTAGAAGATGTGGTATGCCATCATAGGTTGATAATTCAAGCATTTTAGGATCGATCATTATTAACCGACATTCTTCTGGGGTATAACGGTAAAGTAGGGAAATTATCATCGCATTAATTGCCACTGATTTACCTGAACCAGTCGTACCTGCAACTAATAAATGGGGCATTTTTGCTAAGTCTGCAACAAAAGGCTTGCCAGCTAAATCCTTACCTAAAATCAATGGTAGCATAATGCTATTATCTTGATATTCTGGGGTTTCAATTAATTCTCTTAGACAAAAGAAAGCTCGTTGTTTATTTGGTAATTCAATACCTAAGACGTTTCTACCCGGTATTACAGCTATTCTAGTTGATATTGCAGATAATGATCTGGCAATATCGTCTGATAAACCTATAATCCTAGAAGATTTAGTACCGGCAGCTGGTTCAAATTCATATAAGGTGACAACCGGACCTTGATTAATATTAATGACCTGACCTTTAACACCAAAATCATTAAGAACAGTCAACAATATTTGGGCATTATGTTGTAATTCTGATAAAGTTTCCACTTTTATATTTTGGCTATCAGCTTGTTTTAATAATTCGATAGGTGGTAAGTCTGGTAATTGGTCATTTTCTTTTCTTGATGCAGATTGTTTCTTTAAATAATGAGATTGTGGATCATTATTTTTCCCTAAATCCATTTTGTCAGCATATGAAGCTTCTTCTTGATTAACAAAAGTAGCCCTTTTTATCAAAACTGGTTTAGTTGAGTTGCTATTTGTTGATATTGTAGGTAAGGATATAATTTTTTTATAAGGTATTAGTTTGAGTAATTTAATTATAGCATTCCAAAAAGCTGAAAATTTTATTTCTGCCAGTAAAAATAATAAAATAAACGTGACAATAATTAAAGCATAATCGGCTCTAGCATCTAATTGTTTGACTAGTGGGTAAATAATAGTACCGACTGTTCCGCCGGCACCAGCCGGTAAATAATCAATTTTTATCTTAGTGCAGACTATCGATAATGATATAATTGAAAGCAGCATCACCATTATCCGGATGGTAACCCATTTTTTCTCTAAACGCCACACACTCAAAGACCAAAAAAAACAACAAATGGGTAAAATAAACGACGCTATACCAAAAAATTGGTAAAAAATATCTGCCAAATAACAACCAAAATAACCTAATAAATTACTTGGATATTTGGCTGTCACAGAATTAAAGGAAGGATCGTCTGGATTATAAGTTACTAGTAATAAAGTAGTAAAGCAGCCTACCAACATTAATAGAGCAGACCGCACTCTATTATTAGTAAGAATCCTGTTGATGTAGTATAACACAAAAATTGCCTAAAAAATGAACCACTTTGGTCGTTGCCTAAGATCCTCAAAGAACCTAGTATATATAAATGGAATCCATATATCTGCATAATAGACTCAGACAGGAATGTTTCCTAATAGTAAAAATTATAGTCCCAGGGCAATACGTTAAGCTCACGAACCAAGTAGCTCGTCTATTACACTCTTCTGTTTTAAAAAGTGTTTTTTAAGTAAATATTCCAAGTATTTTACGATAATATCACTTTCCAATCTTTCGTGCAAGTTCTTCTAAATATCCTGCTATAGTACTTAATGTTTCTGCAAATTTTTCTTCTTCACAAGGTATTTTATCGCCATCGATTTTAGCAATTTTATTAGTCAAATTTTGTACTTGTTCCTGTAAACTTAAGGCGGACATAACTAATAATAGTTCAAATGATGCTGATGGGCTAGCTTTTTTTATCTGGGTAATATTTTCATTTAACTTGGCTGCAAGATTGCACAATTCTTCTTCCGATCCGTCACTACATGCCAGTTGGAAAGTTTTGCTACCTAGTATTATTGTTACTATAGACATCTATATTATGTGTTTTTATGTTTTATTTCTTCCAATTCAGCAATATATACAGCTATTTGCTCAAGTATTTTTGTATAATTATCCTTGAGATATTTATTTTCATCTTTCAGTCTATTAATTTCTTGATGCTGTTCCGCAATATCCGACAAAAGACCTTCAATCCCTTGATCCACTTCTTGCATTAATTTAAGTAACAAATCAGTATTTATTGTCATTCATATGGTAATATTAAGTGAAAAATTATTGGAATTATTATTAATGTTAAAATAGAAATTATAATGAGCTGTTTTTTCCATTTATAATCAGATACCATTGAACCAGCCCTATTTTTGAAATCAATATCTTTAGGGAGTTCCTGCTCATCTTCCTCACCTGTATCCAAAACTATCCCTAAATAATTTGAATATAACTTAAGATAACCTTTCACATAAACTTCCGCTGGCATTGAACTTAGGTCTCCTTCTTCAAGAGCCTCTAAATATTGCTTTCTAATTTTCAAATAATCAGATATCTCTTCAAGAGTTTTGCCAGACTCTATTCTTGCTTGTTTTAGGGATGACGACATAACACGCTACTCAAGTTTACGCAAGAAGGTTTCAAACTTCTTATTTGCTAAAATTAAAATATTTAAGTCAATATTTTCCTGCAATCTAATTGCTTTGACAAAATCTAGGAAAATAGACGCAGAATCTATATTATTATCAATCCATAAATCTAAATCAATATTTACTTTGGATTTGTTAATTATTTTAGTTAATAATTGTCTTTGTTTATCATACAAGTCATCTTTTAATGATTGCGTTGATAATCTATTCCAATAAGAATCATTTAGCTGTTTATCACAAGATTTACGAAGCCAATCAATACTAAATTTGCTACCAGTAGCAAAATATAAACTAGCAACATCATTATTTGTAGCCTGGGTTCTTTTGGCAATATAGATTATGTCAAAAACTGACACTAAGCTATCGAGAGTTGCGACCCTTTGAGCTATCTCGTCTTTCACTCCCAACAAAACATATTGCTTAACTTTATCATCGAATTTATTTTTAGCTTCTCCTAAGAGAAATTTACTCACCACTTTGCTAAGCATTCTAGATGGTTGATAAAATTCATCAATGGTATCGCTAATATTGATAGGATGTTTTATATGCTTTAAAAACCAGGAGATACCTCTACGCATAATTTTAGCAAGTTCAGTAAACATGTCAATTTTAACTTTATATTCTATAGCATTTAGAGATTCCACTATAGTCCATAAATTATCTAAATCAAAAATTTCACAAATAATGGTATATGAACGAACTATATCACAAAGAGCAGCACCAGTGTCACGTTTTATAAGATTAAGTGATGGACCACCTAACTGATTAATAATTTTATTTGTTACAACGGTTCGAATAATTTCATGCTTAAGTGGATGAGATAAAATTTCTTCACGAAATTTCTCTTGCATTAATGCTGGAAAGTAATTAATCAGATAAGACTCAAAATATTTATCTTTTGAGAATGTTGCTGTTATTAAATCATGATAGACTGAGCGTTTACTATAAGAAAGTAATACACAAAGCTCAGGACGAGTTATACTTTCATTATTAAGAGCCCTTCTATTTAACTCTTCTCTAGTTGGTAGGAACTCAACAGTTCGATCAATTAATTTTTCTTCTTCTAAAGTATCAATAAATTGGCTAAATATTTCGATAGTCGAAATACGAGATAATTGCATGATATTAATCGCTTGATTCTGCTTATAATTATCAACTAATACCAACTCTTCAACTTGTTTAGTCATAGCAAACAGTAGTTTATTACGTTCTTCTAAACTGATTTTTTTAGAAACCATAGCTTGATTAAGAGCGATTTTTATATTTACTTCATGATCTGAACAATCAACACCAGCTGAATTATCAATAAAATCAGTATTTATCTGTCCACCGAGCTTGCTATATTCTATTCTACCTTGTTGCGATACGCCAATATTTCCACCTTCCCCTATTACTTTAGCTCTAATATCTTTACCATTGACTCTCAGATTATCATTTGCCTTATCACCTATATCTAGGTGACTTTCTGTCGAAGCTTTTATATAGGTTCCTATACCACCATTCCATATCAAATCAACTTCTGCTTGTAAAATAGCTCTAATCAGCTGTTCTGGGGTTAGTTGGTCAACATCTATCTTTAGCAATGATTTAGCTTCTGCCGATAACAAAATAGATTTACTACTTCGTTCAAAAACCCCGCCACCTTTTGAAATTAACTGTTGATTATAGTCAGACCAATTTGATGTAGGCAACTCAAACAATCTCATACGTTCATTAAAACTAATAATCGGCTCGGGTTGTGGATCAATAAATATATGTTTATGATTAAATGCCGCAACAAGTTTTATTGCATTAGACCTAAGCATAGCATTACCAAAGACGTCTCCAGACATATCACCAATACCAACAACAGTAATAGGATCCTTTTGTATATCAAGACCCATAGCATAGAAATGACTTGCTACAGAAATCCACGCTCCTTTTGAAGTAATAGCCATTTTCTTATGGTCATAACCGGCTGATCCCCCGGAAGCAAAAGCATCACCTAACCAAAAATTATATTCAGCAGATATACTATTCGCATGATCTGAGAACGTTGCTGTACCTTTATCTGCTGCAACTACTAAATATGGATCTTCCTGATCATAGATAATAGTGTTTTGTGGTTGGACAATTTTGCCATTAACTATATTATCAGTGATATCAAGTAAACCACGGAGAAAATTCTTATAACATTCTATAACTCTTGCCATATATTCTTGACGAGTCATATTATCATCAGTGAAATTAACGAAAAACCCACCTTTTGAGCCGTCAAAAGGCACAATGACCGAATTTTTGGTACTTTGTGCTTTCATTAGCCCTAATACTTCTATTCTATAATCCTCTCCTCTATCAGACCATCTAATACCACCACGAGATACTTTGCCACCTCGTAAATGAATAGCTTCAAAATCATTAGCATAAACAAATATTTCAGCAAATGGCACTGGCAAAGGTAAATTAGGAACTTTTTTTGAATTAAATTTAAAAGAAAAATAATTTTTACAGACTATATTATGTTTGTTATCTCCATTCTGTAAATTATAGTCAATTGATGAGAAGTTGGGGACGTTGTCGCTCGTCGCTCGCCTATTACTTATAGGCGTCGCTCCATCGCTCCTAGCCCCAAATTCTCCTGAATTGACTATAGAACTAGATTGATAGCAATTAGTTCTAACAATAGCTTCAATAGTACCAAACATATGCCTTAAAACCTTATCCTCACTGCTACTAGTGATTTTATTAAGATAGCTAAGGATACTGTCTTTTATAGTTTTTGTACGTTCATCTGAAAAGTTTGCCGGATTAAATTTAGCATCAAACAAATCAACTAGCATTTTAGTATATAGAAAATGCTTTATTAAGGTCAGTTGAACATAACCCTTACCATAGATAAAGCCTGTTTGATGTAAATATCTAGTTAATGCTTTGACTAACTTAACTTGCCACCAATTAAATCCTGATAACACTATTAATTTACTTAAAGAATCATTATCTAAAAGTCCGAGAGATATTTTATCTAAAGCCTCTTCTACATTGGCTTTAAGCAAATCAATATTGCCTTCAATAGTTATTAATGGTTCGAGAGTGAACTCATATATCCAACTCTCTTTAATAGACTTCCCGCAAAACTCTACTTCTGCTGGTGATTTGTACGTCGAGTCGGTACTCGAATCCTCACGTACCTTTAAGTACGCTGCGGTTCTGCGTGCCAAGTCTCCTTCAAATCCCTCAGCATAAGCGACTTTTGCAGGAAGTCTAATATCTTCTGTTCCTTTTATAGCAAAGCTTTGTTCATCTATAGCCTTGAATCCCAAATTTTCTATAGATGGTAGTAGGTCGGAAAGAGCTAATTTGGGAGCAGGACTGTAAATTTTTAGCCGGAATTCACTATTATTTATAGTAATTAAATTAAATATAGGCTTGTGATAAATACTTGCCTCTTTTAGATACTCAATATCTATTAAAGTTGTTTGCCCATTAAATTTCTCTCTATAATCAATAGGAAAAATTGGATCAAAAAGTTTAAAATTTACTCCTCCCTGATATTCACCAAAATTTTTACATAATTTATGATAAAAATCTTCACTCCAACGAGTGGAAAGTTTATCTAATTCTTGCTCTATTATTTCAACTTCAAAATTAAGGCTATTTTTATTCTGCACCTCTAACGTAACAAATAAATATGAAAAATTTTCTGCCACTTCTGCCATATAATCTGATAATATTACCCCATTAAGTGTATCGGATAAATAACAATTTATGGCACTATGTACTTCTGGTGTTAAACGATCTCTTGATAAGAATATTATGATATTAATAAAAGAACCAGACCAATCTTGTTGAATAAATAATTTGAGTTTTCTACTCATCATACCTGAAAGTACATGTAAGCACATACAGTATAGATCACCTTCATCAATCTGTATCAAAGCTTCTTTCGGTAGAGATTGAACTATACTTTTAAGCTTTTTGGTATTATATCCATCAGTCGGAAAGGCAGATTTATCTAGAACGAATTGTAGCTTTTGTCTTAATATAGGAATATCAGTAATTAGCTGGTAATATATTGCAGAACTATATAAACCAAAAATTATGCTACCTGAAAGATACTTTTTATCCTGATCGATCTTCTTGATTAAAATATAATCTACTAAGTTATTTCTATGTACACTTGATAGGGTATTAATTTTACCTAAAATGACTAATTTATTGTTATGTAATGGGCTTGCTGAGCGTTCAATAATATCAATAACTTCATTTTTAGTATCTTGTCCTTGCCATATTTTCTGGACACCTTCCTCTGAGGAAAAATCTTTGGAAATTAGATCAAAGTTAATCATACCTAAAAAAGTAAAATTATCATCTTTTAGCCAATTTAAGAAATCTATAGACTCATTATAATCTAAATAGTTATTGTGTAATTGTTGATTATTTTGAATCTCATTTGAAATCGTTGTTACTCTGTTCAATAATTTAGACCACACATTATGAGTAGTATCGACCTGATCTAAAGTTTTATTCAGAGAATTTTCTAAAGAATTGATATCGCTCTGATCAAAATTCCCTAAAATAGTTATATGTACTAAAGATTCGTCACTATCTTGCTTTACATCCAATATTTCTTGTAAATGACCATCATTGTTTCTTACGCAAGCTATAACAGGATGAAGTAAAAATTTAGCTTTCAAGTTGAGAGTTGTTAACAAACAAATAATCGAATCAACTATGAATGATTTATTTTCGTTCAATAACAAAATATTAATAGCAGGATTATTTTCAATTACCGTACTGACAATCTGCAATTTCCTTTTACTAGGTTGCTTTTCTTTAAAGAACTGAAAAGCACTATAAGCAAACTCGCCAAATAATTCTTGTCTATCTCTAAACCTATAATCTACAGGAATATAAACTAAAAATTTTTGTATAAATTTATTAAAAAGTGGCTCTCCATTTTTTACCTTACTTAATGATAAAATTTCTGATTTATAATTAGGCACTTGACAAGTAAGTCTACTTAAAGATAAAGACACTCTCTCTGCAGCCTTATTTATTGTAACTTTTTCTATTGTCATATTGTTACCAAAGTTTATTATTGTTTCAAAGATTAAGCATTATATAGCTAACCCCATTAATATTACTCCGCCTATTAGCGAGACCACTGTGTGGTCGCATAGGCGTTAGTTTAAGAAAATAAAGTAGAAAAGTCGTCTATTAGCGAGCCACCGTAGGTGGCGTGGCAATCCATCTCTATCGCTTTTCTGGATTGCTTCGTCGACCTACGGTCTCCTCGCAATGACGTTTTTACCTTGTCATATATGGACGAGTGAATTTGTCAAGAAAGAAAATAAAAAAATAGAGCCACAAAGGAAGCGGTCATATATTCGGCATCGAGTGCCATAATGGTTTCTGCATTCTTATAAATATCCTTGAGT
>NZ_MWZE01000052.1 GCF_002259525.1 Rickettsia endosymbiont of Culicoides newsteadi
GAATATATGACCGCTTCCTTTGTGGCTCTATTTTTTTATTTTCTTTCTTGACAAATTCACTCGTCCATATATGACAACGGGAAGCGGGAATGACGAAAAAATTAGGTGTCACCCCTGCGTAAGCAGAGGTCTTAGTACTACAGTTGTAGTTTAGATGTGAGCATTCACGATTTTTTTGTGATGAATAAAAAAACCTGATCACCAAGCGTCATTGCGAGGAGACCGTAAGGTCAACTAAGCAATCCATTTCTAATCACTTTCCTGGATTGCTTCGTCGGTCTGGCAACCTCCTCGCAATGACATCTTATACTTTAACCTTTTTTCCGTGAACACTCACATTCAATCTACAACTGTAGTATTAGATTCCGCACCGAAGCGGGAATGACAACGGAAACCCAGAACTGACACTTATGAGCATTGAGCAACGACGTCACCAACCTCTCCTGAATTAGGAGATACCATTATAATTTATTTTGGCTTTTTATATCGGCAATTATTCTTTGCAATTGTTCCATATCCATCATTCCTGCAATTAATTTACCATTAATAATATAGGCAGGAACTCCCTGTATTTTTAAACCTTTTGCTAATTTAACATTTTTCTCGAGAAGCTTTTGTATCTCCCCCTTATTAATTTCTTCTGTGATTACTTCAATATTTAAATCATTTGCGAGAAGCAATTTTTCTACAGATTCTTTGGTGATAGGTTTTAGCTCCATTAAACCGTTATGAATATCCTGAAACTTATCAGGAGTGGTCTTATAAACAGCTAAAGCAATAGTTGCTGCATAATTAGACGCCTCACCAAGAAGTGGATATAGTTGCAAAACGACTTTAACGCTCGTATCTGATTTAATTAACTGATTAATAAAATAACTACCTTTTTTACAATAACCGCAATTATAATCATAAAAAGCAGCAATGATTATATCCCCATTGGAATTACCAAGTACTGGAGATGTAGGAGAATTTTCTATTTCAGATTTATTATCTCTGATATATTCACCAGTTTTTATTTCCATTTCCTGCATTTTACGTCGTTGAAGACCTTCTATTGACTGAATTATTATTTCAGGATTATTTAGTAAATATTCTTTTACAATTTTTTCAGTTTTCTCTATGTTTTCTTTTTTATCTAATGAGTACTGATCTGCAGCATTAATCGAAACCGTAGCAGAAACAGCATTAGGAGTTTTCATAGTTTTATAAGCAAATAATGCTATTAGGACAACGACGATAATCAATAATATTTTACTAATAACATTATGCATAATTCTTTTCTATTAAATATAGGTTCCTTACCTCATTCCAGCATTCTAGTTGCTTTTCCATAATTTTCAAGCATTTTAGTTATTTGCCGATAATTTACTTTACCTATTGGTAGAATCGGTATTTCTTTAACATGGATAATCTCTGGCAAATATTTTGTTAATTCATTATTTTGTCTCGAATATAGCGAATTTTTAGCCATCATTTCTATAAAATTTTCCCTATTAATAATCTGACTGGTGGTAAAGAGAAAAATTTGTCTGTCTTTATTATAGTCAATTGATGAGAAGTTGGTAACGTCGTCACTCGTCGCTCGCCTATTACTTATAGGCGTCGCTCCATCGCTCCTGCTACCCAATTCCCCTGAATTGACTATACCATCATCAGAACAAATAGCTACATTTTTACTATCAACATCAATCATATTAGCCAATTCCTCTATTAATACCAACGAGACTACTTCTTCTATTGCAACAAATTGTTGAACACGACCTAATAAGGTAAGATAACCATCTTTATCAATTTTTGCAACATCCCCAGTATCATACCAGCCCAGACCCAAATTTTCTGATGATGTTGGATGAATAACTCCAGGATTATTAGAGTGCATATAGCCAAGCATGATATTTGGTCCCTTAATAAATAATTGCCCTCCCTCTTCTATTCCGTTAATTGGTTTAATATAATATTCTATTTTGGGCATCAAACGACCTACACTTCCACCACGATAATGCATGGGAGTATTACAAGCTATTATTGGAGCTGTTTCAGATGCCCCATATCCTTCAAAAATTCTTATACCAAATTTATCGAGCCATAATTGCGTTGTTTCTTTCCTAAGTTTCTCACTACTGGCAAACACGTATCTTATAGAATAAAAATCATAAGGATGAGCACAGGTGGCGTAATTGTATAAAAATACATCTGTACCAAATATAATTGTTGCTCCGATGTCATATATTACCTCAGGAACACTCCGATAATGCAAAGGAGAAGGATAAAGAAAGGCTGGTATACCGTTAAGCGTCATCATTATTGTGCCAGATAAACCAAAACAGTGAAATAATGGTAAAGCCATAAAGGCAAAATCATCTAGACTAAAATGTAACTTAGCTAGAACCTGGCATCTATTAGCTTGTAGGTTTCTATGCGACAATACTACAGCCTTAGGGGAAGCTGAAGTACCTGAAGTAAATACTACAACCGACGGATCATTGTCATCATAACTAGCACACATATTACTATAATAACTCTGTGGGAAAAAGCTAGCTATCATAGCCTTAATTCTTAAATATAAAGTAATTCTTGTTGTTAAATCTTCAAGATAAATGACTTTTATATTAACTTCTAAGATATTTGCCAACATTTCTTGCAACCCAGCTTTTTCAACAAATTGTTTTGAAGTATAGACGGTTTTTACTGACGTTGTTTTGCACGAGGTCACTACATTGCTAACATCACTCATATAATCAATCATGACCGGTCGACGGGAACAGGCTTGCATAGCATAAAAAGTAACAATCGTTTCAACCATGTTAGGTAGCATAATACCTATATATTCAGCTACTTCTGTATCCTGTTTTATTAAATTTGCTAAAGTAAAAGATTGTAATATTAATTGACGATAGGTAACAGACTTATCATCAATATCTTGTATTATTGTTTTGTTAAAACCATAAGCTTTTGCTGTTTCAAGGAGAGACTGAAATATAGTATTCTGGTAATCAGAGCTTTCAAATATCATGTCAGTCATAATATCATAAAGAGCCTGACCTATATATTTACGCTTTTCCCTATTATCCATATTCTGATTAGCAGGAGACTTTACTGGTGGTAAAATAGTGATAGTAACCTTAGGAAATATCCGTGTTTTTAGTATATTTTTAAGTTTGGAAAAATTAGTAAATTGTGTACCATCTATTCTTACAGGTAAAATTGTTGCATCAGCTTTTTCAGCGATCATGCCAGGTCCTTCATATATCTTCATTAAGGAACCAGTAATACTTATTCTTCCTTCGGGAAAGATAGCAACTTTTTTATCTTTTTGCACTTCCCTAATCAAACTCTTTATAGCCATTGCATTAGCGGGGTCAACTGGTAGAGTTTTTGCCATCGTTAAAAATGGTTTTACCCACCACACTTTAGCCATATTTGTATTAATGGCAAAAGTCATTTCTTCAGGTAAATAAGTTGCCAGTAATGCAGGATCAAGATATGAAATATGATTGGCGATAACTACTGATCTTTTGCCAGCTTTATAAAAATTTTCAATACCTTTTACTTCCACTCTGTACATGCAATCAAAAATAAATTTTAAAATAGCTCGGTTAACAGCAAAAGGTACTATTTTTACTTCAGGAATTAATTGATAAATATAATAAGCTACCACTATGTTAAGTATGCTAATAAATAATATAACCGATGGTATCGAATATTCCCAATAGAATAACAACGAAAGTATTGCAGTAGACCCAGCCATAAACACAGCATTAGCAAAATTATTTATAGCAATTATTCTACTACGATGAGCTGAGGAGCTAAGATATTGTAATACTGCAAAAAGCGGAACAATATATAACCCCGCAATAGCAGCTATAAAAAATAAATCTATAATAATCCGCCAATTATGCTTTTTAGATAAAAAGACAAATATACTCTTTAATTGCTCCGGTTCATAATGAACTGCACTAATTCGACTGGCAAAAAATAAATCAATACCAAATATACTGACACCAATCGCTGAAACAAAAACATATTTCGTGGTAATTTCATTCCCCAAAATCTTACTACACCAAAAAGAACCAACCCCTACTCCAATTGAAAATGTCGCAAGAAACAAATTAGCAACATTTTCATCTGCTCCAAAAGTATTTTTAGCAAGAGCTGGAATTTGGGCAAGTATTGCCGCACTGATAAACCAAAACCAAGATATGCCAAGAATTGCTAAATATACTTGCTTTTTAGATTTGGCATATTTAATCATTTCTATATTTTCGCGAAATAAATTTAATTTTATTTTAATTTCACAATTAGAATTATTTGATTTTGGCATAAAATAACTAGCAATAACGCCAATTACCGCAATCATTATCAGAATAGTGATTATTAAATTGCCACTTATAGTGTAGTATCCTCCAATAATAGTACCAACTAAAATGGAAATAAATGTTCCCGCCTCAACGAATCCATTAGCTCCCAACAACTCATTTCGGTATAAATGATCTGGCAAAACACTATATTTGATTGGTCCAAAAAATGTCGAGTGTATACCCATAAACAATATAGATAAAAACAGTATTACTAAACTATTATCAAAAAATCCATAAGTAGCAAAAAGCACTATGATTAGTTCAAATAACTTAATGATTTTAACTAAAGTTGATCGCTCATATCTATCAGCTACTTGCCCTGCAATACTTGCAAATATTACAAAAGGTAATACAAAGATAGTATTAGCAGCGAGTACAAGTAATTGGGCTGATTCCACCAATTGACTAGATAGTTTATAGGTAATTAATATAATTAACGCATTCTTTAGTATATTATCATTCATACAACCACAAAATTGTACTATGAAGATAGGCAAAAAACGCGTATCTCGAAATAAATATAACCGATTTGATGACATGCTTTCTCCAAAGACATTATAATGGCGGTATAGTATGCAATTCCTTGCTTTATGTCAAATAATCTAATTCAAACCACCTATTAGAGTATATGATGCCTTTTCCCCATGGTAACTAAAGGATGAATAGAGGCAAGATGGTTAAATATTTTTTCCTTAGTAACTGCCTCATCATATCTTGACTGTATCCTAATCCAAAAACTATCTGATAAGCTGAAATACTTTGCCAATAACAGAGCAGTTTCAGTACTAATATTTCTTTGTTTGTTTACAATCTCTGTTATTCTATTAATTGGGACTTCAATATCTTTAGCTAATCTATAAGCCGAAATACCAAAAGGTTCCAGGAATTCAGTCTTAAGTATTTCGCCAGGGTGTACCGGATTAATTTTATACATATAAGTTACCTTTTATTTATGATAATCGTGAATACTCACCAAGTTATGTCAAATTCTCGGCTATATCTATAAATATAACAGATTTTTTTGCTCCACTAATAGCTGTTTTCATTATTTTTATAATAGACCTCTTGCATAACCTAATCTAATTGGTAATTTTGTTGTCAAAACTCGTCTCCGTTCCTCACGTACATCTTAGTACGCTGCGGTACTCGACTTCGTTTTTCCTAAAAATTCCTCAATTATCTTTAGGTTATGCAAGAGGTCTAATATTGCTTATTTTTCATCCCCTAACTCATCACATTATAGAGAGGTACTTTAAACTAACTCACCTTACGCATGACATTTAAATAAAAGTCATATAGAAAATAGCTTGGCGTCATTGCGAGAAGCTACTTTAGTAGCGACGAAGCAATCTAATGAATGTGGATTGCCACGACCACGTAGTGGTCTCGCAATGACAGAAAACCTATCTAAAACCCTCTTTACCTTCTAACTTTCAACAGTTGTGGGGTTTATGCATAAGGTGAGTAAACTAAGTTAGCTCTAAAGCGGCTTCTTCTAGCGTATTAATTTGATCTCGTATTTTTGCTGCCTGTTCAAATTCCAAATTACTAGCTTTTGAGTACATTTCTTTTTTTAATTTATTGATATGAGCTTTTAATTTTACTGGATTATCCAATAATATATGAGCTTGTTTTTTATTACCTAACTTACTATCCAGTTTTTCTAATTTAATTAGTGCATGGATATGATTATTAATTGTTTGGGGTATTATAGAATGCTGTCTATTATATTCTTCTTGAATTTTTCTTCTCCTATATGTCTCGCTTACTGCCTTGTCAATAGAGCTGGTAATACGATCTGCATAGAGTATTACCCTTCCTTGACTATTCCTTGCAGCTCTACCAATAGTTTGAATTAACGAAACTTCCGAGCGTAAAAAGCCTTCTTTATCAGCATCGAGTATGGCAACAAGTCCACATTCCGGAATATCTAAACCTTCTCGTAATAGATTAACACCAACAATAATATCTATAGTACCTTGGCGTAAATCTTTGATGATTTCAATACGCTCAAGAGTATGAATATTAGAGTGCAAATATGATACTTTATACCCTAGTTCTTGGAGATAATTTGTTAAATCTTCTGACATTTTTTTAGTTAATGTTATCGCTAAGATACGAAATCCTTTATTTATTGTCGATTGAATTTCGCTTAGCAAATCTTCAACTTGGTTAGTTGCTGGTTTTATAATACATTCTGGGTCAAGTAATCCTGTGGGTCTGATGATTTGCTCAACCATAACCCCTGCTGTTTCGTCCGATTCAAAAGATCCCGGTGTAGCTGAAACAAAAACCGTTTGAGGTCTAAAATCTTGCCATTCCTCAAATTTTAATGGTCTATTATCTAAGGCTGACGGAAGACGAAACCCATGTTCCACTAGTACGGTTTTTCTAGCCCTATCACCATTATACATTGCTCTAATTTGTGGAACAGATACGTGACTTTCATCAACAAATAATAAAGCATCTTTAGGTAAATATTCAAATAGGGTTGGTGGTGGCTGTCCATTTGCTTTACCAGTTAGAAACCGAGAATAATTTTCAATACCTTTACAACTGCCAGTCTCCATCATCATTTCCATATCATATTGAGTACGTTGATTTAACCTTTGAGCTTCTACTAACTTACCATGTGTATTAAGAAATTCTAAACGTCGTTGTAACTCCTCTTCAATTTGTGATATGGCGTTTTGTACTACTTCTTTAGGTGTTACAAAGTGCGATTTAGCATAAATCACAGCTTGCTCCAATTTAGCTAATTTTTCACCTGTAAGCGGATCAAATTCGCTGATATATTCCAGTTTATTATCAAAAAATGATAATCGCCAAGCTTTATCGTTATAATGTACTGGGAATATATCAATATTATCACCTTTTACCCTAAACGTACCACGCTCAAATCCCACATCATTACGCTTATATTGTAAGCTTACTAGGTCACTGAGCAATTTATCTCTAGCATAAATTTCCCCAGACTTAAGGCTTATAGTCATCTGATAATAAAGACCCGGTGAACCAAGACCATAAATACAAGAAACAGAAGATACAACAATTACATCCCTACGTTCTAAAAGAGACCTAGTAGCAGAGTGTCTTAATAAATCTATCTGTTCATTTATCGAAGAATCTTTTTCTATATAAGTATCGGTTTTTGCAATATATGCTTCGGGTTGGAAATAATCATAATATGATACAAAATATTCAACGGCATTATTTGGAAAAATTGCCTTCATTTCTGAATAAATTTGGGCAGCTAACGTTTTATTATGAGCCATAATAAGTGAAGGTCGACCGGTTCTCTCAATAATATTTGCCATAGTAAAGGTTTTACCGGAACCAGTAATGCCAAAAAGTATTTGTGAAGGCAATCCCGATTCAAGCCCCTTAATGATTTCATTAATTGCTTTTGGCTGATCGCCAGCTGGACTATATTTAGATACTATCGAAAAATTATTTATCATTAATTTGTAACTTGCTAGTTTGTTATTATATGTAGATAATAGTTTTATAACCAATTAAATAGGATAACTTTTATGAAAAACATATTTGTCACGGTCATTATTTATACATTAACACATTGCCCCTATTGCACTAAGGCCAAAAAGCTACTTAATCAAAAAAATATATCTTACGAGGAAATAATCGTAGATAATTATAATGAGAGGCAAAGATTAGAACTACAGCATAAAGCTAGTGGACAACGTACATTACCACAAATATTCATTAATAGTAAGCATATTGGTGGGTGCGACGCTCTTTATGAACTTGAAAAAGCAGGTAAACTAGATGAATTAGTGAAGTAATATAGTCAATTCAGGGGAATTGGGTAGCTTTATCTGTCATTGCGAGACCACATAGTGGTCGCGGCAATCCACACTTAATGGATTGCTTAGTCGTGCTTTAGCACTCCTCTCAATGACGTTTTTACCCTGTCATTCCCACATCTAATTTGTCATATATGGACGAGTGAATTTGTCAAGAAAGAAAATAAAAAAATAGAGCCACAAAGGAAGCGGTCATATATTCGGCATCGAGTGCCATAATGGTTTCTGCATTCTTATAAATATCCTTGAGTTACCTCTCATTCCCACGGCTTCTAGAGCCTCGACATAATTACGGATTTTATTCAGAATACTTATTCATTAACTCTTTAACTTTCGTTCTCTTTATTGTTACTATTCTTTACTCA
>NZ_MWZE01000053.1 GCF_002259525.1 Rickettsia endosymbiont of Culicoides newsteadi
AAAAAAACATTTATCACAGGCATTAACTCCTTGCAACTCCTATATCTCCTTTATTTTTTCTTATCCCTTATCCCGAATTGACGTAAATTTATTATTTGTACTGTTAATTATAATATAAAGACTATTTATATCCACTTTCTTTAGTTTAATATTATTATTAAGTTTAAAATAATAGTCAACTTACATTTTTCCAACCAATCCTCAAGGACAATTATACTTAATTCATAAATGAGGTAAAATTTCATATATAGATTCTTTAAGATTATTTTTAATTTTCTGAAATTCTTCCGTGATATTATTTAGTGTACTTATTTTTTCTAGAAATTCTTTCATTTCATTTTTTTTTAGTAATGGTATGTGTATATTACAAAGCTGTTCATAAGTTAAGTTTGCCCTAACAGCTCCATACTTTGTATCATATTTGCCAATAATGGCTAAATAATATTTTGATTTTAAAACATGTAATAAATATTCGGATGGTAGAGTATCTTGGAATTTTTTTAAAACTCTAAATACGATATAGATACCACTTACATATCCACCATTTAACTCCTCAGAAACTAAACCTAAAGAGCCAACGTTAATCCTATGCGGATTATATACCAAATCTCCAGCTTGAACATGCTTATATTTTTGGTTTATGTCCTCGCCTTTTAAAATTTCATTGTCAAAAATACCAATACTATTACTTACCCCTAAAATTCTAAAATCTGTAATTGGCTGTAAAGACGGTTCTATTTTTTCTGTTATCTCCTCAATATAATCACCAAGTTTTATAATATCACCTTTTAAATTAGCAAAAATATCTAAATAATCATAAATCCATAAACTATAGCTATTCTTGGCTATTTCAGTTGATGGTATTATGGCAGATTCAATCTCTGCAACAGCCTTTTTATTATTGAAAGCATCAAGTGCAACTGGTAAATCATTATCCTTAATTGGCTTCTTTCTTGAACCAAGTTCATGACCAACCGCATTAATTGCAAAAAAGAACGTGTCTGAGATCTTTCTGTTTTTCTCGAAATATATAATACTTGTTTTTGTTGGGGTGTAAGGTTCAAAAAGCTTTCTTGGCAATGAAACAATAGAAACATTTGATGAGTTATTAAAAATATACTCTCTCACCTTTCCAACATTGCCCCCATCTGAAACAAAGTTTTCTTTTACAAGTAAACAGCCTCTACCACCTAGTTTTAAAGCTTCAAAGCAATGCAAAGGACAAATAGCGTCACCATTATTTGATTGAATGGGATATAAATACCCAAACCTTGTTTGTTGCGAATATGGTGGATTTGTAATTACAATATCATATTTTTGATTTACATAATCAGAAAGGGTGTCTTGTTTCTTGATATTACTATGTCCGTCTCCAAACAAAATCATATTCATTTTTGCAATTCTTGCATTAACAGTAATCTCAGAACCGTAAATTGTTTTTTTCCTTAGAATATTTTGCATCTCGTCGTTAAACGAAGTTCTGATTTTTAAATATCTAAATGCTTCAATTAAAAATCCTCCTGTGCCACAAAAAGGGTCATAAATGGTTTCGCCAATTTTAGGATTAACCATACTTATCATTGTTCTTACAATGTTTCTAGGTGTAAAATATTCGCCTAAATCTTTAATTTTGATGCCTTGGTAAGCATTTTTTAAAAAATATTCAAAAGCATCACCATTCACATCACTATCTGAAGCTGTGAGGTTAAGTTTTGAAAGCTCACAAATAATTTCTTCAAAAATATCAGGGGAATTAATAGGGAACGCTTCGCTAAAAATATCACCATACTTCTTGTTAATCTTAATCCACACAACATCTTTCACATATTGATACAACTCGTTTCCTTTTTTCTGAGAAAAGGAACTCCATCTAAGATACTCATCTAACTTATTTTCTTCACCTCCCAACATCTTTAGAACGGAAATTTCATCAAGAATTTTTAAAAACAAAATATCAGAAAATGCCCCAAATCTGTCAAGCCCTGCTTGCAATCCATCCTCTCTTAGTAAATTAGCCGCACTTTTAAAGATCCTAATAAGTTCGTCTCTTGAATGCTGAATGAAATTTACCGCAGATAGTATTTCAGAGCCCTCATTAACAAATCTGAGTGCCGTATGGTGATTTATAAATTGCCTTACATCTTCCCCGTCAATTTTAAGATTACGCCCATTATACAAATATTGGGTTTCAATATAACTTCCATTATAAGCAAATATAAGCGGCGTATTTAGTGGTTTAGCATACAAATTCAATGCTTGGTGCATTGCTAATTGTATACTTTCATTTGGTTTTTTTGCCTCAATTATTATTATTGGTTCGTTACTTCCTTCCTTGTATAGTACAAAGTCAGGTATTTTACCGTTAAGTAATTCTTTTTGTTTGGTAAGTTTCACTCTTTGTTGATAAACGTTACATCTTGGGTCTTTTTCATCGACAATCCAACCAAGATTAGCAAGTTGAACCAGGATATCATGCGTTACAGATGCTTCTAATCTTTTAGTATACATAAAGAATATTCCAATTTTACAAAAAAGCTTGTTGTACCAACAAATTAAATATATCGTAATTATCTCTGTTATTATATCTAAAACAGAACTCATTAACGTATTTTTGTAAGTATTGTGGTGTATAGTCAATTGATAAGAAGTTGGTGACGTCGTTGCTCAATGCTCGCCTATTACTTATAGGCGTCGCTCCATCGTTCCTAGCCCCAAATTCTCCTGAATTAACTATACATCGCTAGAGACTGCCTGCAATCTCCTAGTTTTTGAATAGCTTCACCAACTTAAAATTAACATATCTCGATCTATTCTGAAACTTTTAAAACGCTCTAATACTGACATACCTAGTAGTGATATATCGAGACCACCAGTACCTATATGAGCTTCAATATTTCTAAAGAAAGCTCTGTTATCAATTACTACACTATCTAATTTCACGGGGGCGGCTGTACTAGTACCATTAGCCGTCGAGTAAATTCTAGTGTAATGTAGTTTTGATAAGTCAAACCCTAGCATTTTAGCATCATTAGTAGTAAGGGCAACATCACTTGCTCCGGTATCAATCATAAATTTAATTTTTACTCCATTTACCAATACGTCAATGTAAAAATGTCCGTCGCTACTACGGCTAATCACTAATTCTCCTTGTTTATTGACCCAATTATATGATGGTATTAGTACGGATACGACTCGTTGTGTGGTATAATTTAATTCAAATCTGAAAGCGTAACCAATAATTATGATCAAAAAAATTAGCCCCCAAATTAATAGCTGAATAGAGACGATCTTTATCCCCTTTTGATTAAAGGAGTTATAAACGATACTGATAATAATCAAAATCATTACAAAGCAAGATATACTTTTCTGGCTACTCCAAGAGAACCCAGGAAATTGTGCATCTACCGATTTACGTATCAAGAAGGTAATGACCATACTAATACATAAAAGCATTGTTAACTTTATAAGACTCTTATTGCTCACATTAAGTCACCTATATTCTCTAAAAATAATCTTGCTCTATGAGATTTTGGCTTTTCAAAAAATTCTGCGGCTGGCTGATCGGCTAGAACTTGCCCGTGATTCATAAAAATTATCCTATCCGCTATCGCTTTGGCAAATTTGATATGGTGAGTAACAACAATCATCGTCATTTGACTTTTTAATAAAGAGATAATTTCAATAATATCTTTAATATTTTCAGGGTCTAAAGCTGAAGTAGGCTCGTCAAATAACATTACCTCTGGATCCATCATTAAGGCTCGACAAATGGCTACTCGCTGTTTTTGTCCTCCAGATAGATTGATAGGAAAAGCAGTAACTTTTTGTTTTAAACCAAATTGCTCTAATAATTTCTCCGCCTTAGAAATGGCAGTCATCTGCTGCATTTTCAAAATATTAACAGGAGCATATATTAAATTATCCTGAACATTTAAGTGTGGGAAAAGATTAAAAGATTGGAAAACCATACCAATTTTAAGGCAAAGCTTCCTTTTATTCTTTTGAGTTAACTTTTTGTTATCAATAAACACTTGTCCAGTAGTAGGTATTTCTAACGCATTAATAATTCGTAATAAAGTGGATTTACCACTACCAGAAGAACCTATAATCGCTATAGTTTCCTTTTTTTTGAACTCAAGACTAACATCTTTAACAGCATAAATTTTACTATATTTTTTTGAAACCTTATCAACTACTATCATACTAAACTATAAATTTGTAACCATCATATAGAGGTTTTATATTGCTTGGCAATATTTTTGATATCTCGTGATAATCAATAAAATGATTCATATTAGTTAATAATATTTGTTGCGGTTTGTATTCATATTCCCACTGTAGGATTTTATCTAATCCTGCATGGCAATCATTAGATTCGTATGCCATACAATCTAATATCCACACTTTGATATTTCTTAAGAATGGTTTGGATTCTGTCGGAAAATCTGCCACATCACTAGAATATACAAAATCATCCACTCTAATACCTAAACTATCTATAGGGCCATGATGCTGTCTAAAAAATTGTACCTCTATAGTGTTAATTTTAAATTTTGCAAAAAAATCTACCGGTCTTGCAATCAGTCTATCCGGAGCAAACAAGTGTTGGTGATGATTCTCAGTTCTCAATGCTGTAGCATTATCAGTAAAAATTTCTAAAGGTCTTTTCTGAAAGAATGGAAATACACGTAGATCATCAATACCGTTAACATGATCTGCATGATAATGGGTTAATATGGCACTGTCCACTTTTTTAATCTTTTCTCGTAGTAATTGCTCCTTAATGTTGAAACCAAAATCAACAAGAATTTGACTATTACCATCATCCATATATATTGATGATCTAGTTCTTTTATTGTAACTTGAAGTCGAGGTGCATGTATTGCAATCACAATTAATTATCGGTAGACCAAGCGATGATCCACACCCTAGTACTGTTATTTCTAGCATAATATTATTTACTTAAATCAAATAAAATTAAAATTGAAAATGTTTGAACTTTTATATAACTTCCAAGGTCTTAATCAAGAAATATTCTTGTGGATCAATAGCATAACTAACCATTTTAGCATAATAGCTTATATTCTACAAATTATCTCTTATTGTTTTAATATTACCAACTTTGCTATCGCTTATTTGATATATTGCGTATATTTTTACATTCAGATAAAAAAGATTCAAGATTTTAATCATCGTCAGAGCAAATTTTGGTTTATATATAACAAAATGGTAATGATTGGTATAATTTATACGATATTCGGTTGTATTTATGCTCTACTTAAGTTTTCGGTTAATCTACCTAGACCATTTTGCTCATTGCCTATTAATAGTTTTGTAACAATTGCTAATATTGAACTTGAAAGATGTTTGTCTAGTTTTCCAAGCAGTCATTCTGGGTTAGCATTATTGGTTGCCTACTGTATTTGGTCATATATAACAATCAGACAAAAAATTATAGCCATTTTGATTGTTATTTTAGTGGCGATATCACGTATTACTCTTGCTATGCACTACCCAGCTGATATTATTTATAGTTTCCTTATCACCATAATAATTATCATACTTGGCAGAATAGTTTTTAGAATTTTTGCCAATAACTTAATAAAATGGCTAGGAGGCTGCCTGCAATAACTAATTAATTTACTCACCTTACGCATAAACCCCATGACAATTTAAAAATTCCAGAAAAGTACAAAACGCTATTAGCGAGACCACTACGTGGTCGTGGCAATCCACATTCATTAGATTGCTTCGTCGCTACTAAAGTAGCTCCTCGCAATGACGCCAAGCTATTTTCTATATGACTTTTAAATACCATGCGTAAGGTAATGGTATGGATCTACCCTATATACAGAATGAATATTAATGGTTATTCTTCTAGATTTAATATATTAAAACAACAATAGGGAGACCCAAAATGGAATATAACACAATAGGAATAGATTTAGCAAAAAATATTTTTCATCTTCATGCAGTAGATAAATATGGAGCTCGTTCTGTTTTTACAGCTAGGGTATTAAGAACTAAGAAATTAGATAAAATAGAAGAAGGTAACAAAAGTAGGTTTACAGATTGGATGTTCAAGCTGCAAGAGAGACGAGGTTATAATACTAGTGTAGTAGCAGTGGCAAATAAATTAGCAAGAGTAGTATTCACAGTATTGCGAAATGATCAATCATACAGTGAAATAAAAGTATGTTATTAAAAGTTTAATATTAATTATTAATTTATGATGGCTAAATGATTTTTTTTAATTAAATTAAGGTTTAAATTAAAAAAAATCATAGCTGGAATAAAATAATAAAGTAAGGAATTCTTACCAAGGAATATGCGAGAGATGATAATATTGATGGTAAATAAGACAAACCTTAGCTTACGAAAAAACTGTTTAACTCACAGGCTCAAAAGAAGCCGTTAAGGTGATTATGTTAAAGTTCGTAAGTTAGCGAATTCCATCAGGGCTGAAGCACTTTGTTGAGCTTCAAGTCGAATACATGACTGCATTTGCTTTTTTTCTGTCAAGTATTATTTTTTTTCTTGCATTATTGGGTAGATCCATACATGAGTTATATTATATGTTTATCTTTTAATAATGTAACAAGATCACCATTTTCATACATTTCACGTACTATATCACAGCCACCTATAAATTCTCCTTTTATATAAAGCTGTGGTATGGTAGGCCAATCAGTGAAGGATTTGATATCCTCACGTAAGCTAAGACTGGTCAAAACATTAATATCACGAAATTCTATGCCAAGTTTTTTTAAGATAGAAACAACGGTAGCAGAAAAATTACATTGAGGAAAATTACTAGTGCCTTTCATAAACAACACAACATCGTTATTAGCAATTTCATTTCTTATAAAATCAAAATTTTTATTCTCTAACATCCTCAAACCTGATAAAAATTATGACTTCTTTTTACTCTTAAATGTTATATTATGCAAGCTCAAATAGTTGATAAAATCTTTGAAATTTTAAGCCAGAATAATTCTAATCCCCGAACAGAACTAGAATATGTTAATAATTTCACTCTATTAATAGCTGTGGTATTATCAGCACAAGCAACTGATATTTCGGTTAATAAAGCAACAAGATTTTTGTTTAAAGAATATAATACACCGGAAAAAATATTAGAGCTCGGGGAAGAAGGATTAAAAAATTATATAAGATCAATAGGTTTATTTATAACCAAAGCAAAAAATATTGTTGCACTTTCTCGTATTTTGATAGATAAGTATGATAGCAAAGTGCCAAACAATTTTGACGAATTAATTAAATTACCTGGTGTTGGAAGAAAAACTGCCAATGTAGTATTGAATTGCTTATTTGGTAAATCAACTATGGCAGTTGATACACATGTATTCAGAGTTTCTAGAAGATTAGGGTTGGCAAGTAGTGATACCCCCCAAAAAGTGGAATTTGAATTAGTTGAAATTATTGATGCAAAATGGTTACAATATGCTCATCACTGGCTGATATTACTTGGTAGGTATATCTGTAAAGCACGAGTACCCAATTGTTCTGTTTGCCCAGTTAAAGAATATTGTGAATATTATGCTAACAATTTTCTGAAGTAATAAATTATTAGTTTTATAGCTGTGGCTGAATTTGTATAGAGTTATGGAGAGGTGGCCGAGTGGTTTAAGGCGCTCGCCTGGAAAGCGTGTTCACGGTAACGTGTCAGGGGTTCGAATCCCCTCCTCTCCGCCAATTCGGCACAATTTGCTACTTTTTGCAATGCCTAATCAGAAAATCAATAATCATTTGCAACTAATATATAATTTTTTATAGTTTAATCGCTAAGCCGTTATAAATAATGACGTCACCAACTTCTCCTAAACTATACGTGGTTTGACAATTATTAACCCACTAATATAGTCATGTATGGACCTACCCGATAATGCAAGAAAAAAATAATATATAACAGCAAAAAAATCGAATGCAGTCATGTATCCGGCTTATAGTTAA
>NZ_MWZE01000054.1 GCF_002259525.1 Rickettsia endosymbiont of Culicoides newsteadi
TCGCCATATTGCTATTATTAAATTTATTCATTATCTATCATTATAACTTATATTAACCTCTATGTTAAGTGCTATACTATTACATACTTATAGTTTAGATATTTTGTTAAAACACCTTCTGTTCTATCTTTTATAGAACTTTTTGATTCCCACGTTTTAAGAATACCTTCTGGGTATATACCATCATTTCTTTTATAATCATCTATTGCACTTTTTAGCTGTAGTTGATTACTAATTTCTAACCTTAAGTCTGGTTGCCATTCTCTTAAGTCAAATTCTACAGTGATGTTTAAATTAATGTTTTTTGAAAGAATTGCTGCGGTTTGCAACGCCCTAGTATATGGAGAAGATAGAATTAGTTCTGCATTTTCTAATCTCAGATTTTTTTAGATAGCTCATTGGCTTGTCTAATCCCATTTGGCGTTAAACATGGCAAGTCCCTATATTCACCTTTTAATTGATGTTTTTCATTTAAAGACCAATCTGTTTCACCATGTCGTATTAAAAAGAATATTGTCACAAAAATAACTAAGGATATATTTAATTTAAGTTAGTTCTTCTATTAATGCTATGGTACTAGCTCTTAAATCTAGGTCATAATCTATAGTATTATTTATTATTCGCTTAACATTAGCAAATTTTGTTACCAACCAATCAGGTGAATTGGAAGGTAATTGATTAAATATTTTATTCTCTAATTCATTAAATTCAATATTGATATTGAGCGATTTCTTAGTAATCCTATTAACTAGATATAGCATGCTATAAGCAAAATCCCCCCATAATTCTTTGTTTTTACTGGTAAATTCTTCGATAATATTTAACCTCACTTCAGGGTTTGAACAATTAGCAATATATGTAATGAATTTAACATATATTTCACTCCCCACTAAGCGATTTTGTGATTTTATATTAATTTTAGCACATCTAGATCTTATAGTGCTTATTATGCCAGCAGCTTTTGAGGTAATTAAGAAAATAAAACTATCCTTTGGGGTATCTTCTAAAAGTTTAAGGCAGGAATTTGCCGCATTAAGATTCATTAGATCGGCTTGATAGATAACAGCTACTCTATATTTAGATATTGACGATGTTTTATAAAAAAATTGCTGTAAATCCCTAATTTGGTCAACAGATATGTCTTTGACATTAGCGGAACCAGAATTATCCCTTGCTACTAACCGATAATCTGGATGATTTTTTAATTGAATTTTATCTGCAAACAAACTGCTTTCTATAAATATCAGTAAATTTTCTAAAGCTTTTGCCGTATCATCAACGTCAATCAACCAACTATTATAAAGCCGACCTTGTTTAAATCTATCCTCAAGATATTCTTTGATCATTCTATTTATTCCACTTGTCAATTGCTTATCTTTTAGCTACCCAAAGTAGGGATTATAGTTAGTTCAGGAGAAATTGACTATAGTCAATTCAGGAAAATTTGGGGCTAGGAGCGACGAGCGACGACGTCCCCAACTTCTCATCAATTGACTATATCAGCGATTAACCCTGTTATGTTATTATACATGTTAGGTCTTTCATCTTCAGAATCTAACAAATCGCATAAATTTACTAAATCAACTAATTTTGCTTTTTTTTCCCAATCTGAATCTAGTGACTTTGATACTTTTGAGTATCCAGAAGCAAAACTCTCTTTTAGCTGTTTATCGAATAAATGTTTAAACCTAAATAAAGTTGCAATATCACCATATACTGAACCAGAATAAGCAAATTCCCAATCTAATATTCCTGATAAAATTAATGTTCCATCGACATTCTTAACTAAAATATTAGAAGGTTTAAAATCACCATGCACCAATTGATTATTACCTTCCTTTGGAAAAAATTTCTCATATGAAATAATTTTATTTTTCAAACTATCAGAAAGTTGTTTACCTAACTTATCTTTCACTCTGGGCTTAGTTATTTTATCTAAAATATAATTTATAAATACATTATATTCATTATGTTTGGTAGTAATTTTGCTGATTGATAAATTTGCAGTGAGTAAACCACTTTCTTGAAACTTATAGGAGTTCAAATTCCCTAAAAATTCACCAAGTTTACTATATATTACTAGTATTGAGTCTAAAAACGAAGGATCAGTTAAAAAATCTGATAATAAATTACCTTCACGATATTCTATAAAACTGCAAAAATAGTTTGTTGTTTCATTTATAGGATTAAAACTAAGAAATTTTGGAACTAAAGGTTCATTATGGAGTAAATGTGAAAGTTTAAATTCTTTTTTACCTAACTCTATATCTCGAACATTAATGCGTAATATAAATTTATCTCCATTCTCGAATTCAATAATATAATTTGTATTCGCAAGCCCATGTTTTGCTTTAGTAACAATAAACTTATCTTCCCTAATTAAAAACTTTTTACATAAATTTTTAATTTCTTCGAATTCAAGATCGAAAAACTTACTTCGGCGTTCCCATTCTAACAATTTTTCCATATATTCTTCTTTAATATATAAGAACCTAGAGGATACTGCTGACAATAACTAAAGTAATTCTATATTTGGTTCTTTTGGGCTGCGAATAAACTTAAGGGTAAATCAAACTCAATGGCAAAAGCAGATTTTTCATCAGTAGTGAAACAGCCTTCTGAGACTAATGAACGCTTCCAAATTTCAAGAAACAGTTCAGGTGAACAAGCTTCTTTAATATCTTGTAAATAAGTGCGTTTTTCAAAAAAATTTAAAACCGGGAAGAAGCTCGAGCTATCTAATAAAACCTCTTCAGGCAGACCTTTATAACTATCTATGGTAACCTGCTGCAGCTCTTTATCCGAATAAAGCTTCCATAATTCAGGCATTAATATGTTTTCTTCTTGATAAAAATGCAGAAGATTGTCAGACAGAAACTCATCATATGAGGAGCAGATATGGCGACCCTGCACAACTCGCTCTTCATCATCCACGGTTTTTATCGCAGTTTCAAAAAGCCCCTGAAAGACCACCAACTCATTTTGTTGGCTGAAATGTGCTTGCTCAACTTGCTTATGCACGATTGATTGTTTTTTTTCAAATAGTGGGGTAAAATATTTTTCTTCTTTTTGTGCATGCATTTTTAGATCAAATACAATGTTATCAAAAGAATCTTTAATACTAGTTATAGCTAATATTTTTCGAAAATCTGTTGTGCCTAGCTTCCCTCCAAACTGGTATAGCTCCTTACGAATGAATTTATGTACACTTCTATACAAATCATATCTTACTATCATTTTATTATACTCATCATTTTTTTGCAATAAGATATACTATTTCCTGCAAAAATCATAATTATTGCAAGCAACCCCTATCGTTTAACCACAGTAAATTAACGTCTATTAGCAAGGAATTGCTTTAATGGCAATTGTAAGTTGTCATCCATAAATTGTCATTCCCACGTAAGCGGGAATCTATATCCCTGCTTTCGCAGGGATGACAACCTTGCAGAGAGACAACCCTTAAAGGGATGGCACAAAACAGGATTGTTTAGTTAGCTTACGTACTCCTCGCTAATAGACAGAACTATATAATCGAACTAGCTCTAAGAAAAACAACTTAAGAGTTATTACAAGCTTCTTTCATTTTCTTACCAGCTCTAAATACTGGTTGCTTATAAGCAGCAATATGCATTTTTTCGCCAGTTTTTGGATTACGACCTTCACGTGCGGCTCTACTTTGTATGTGAAAAGAACCAAATCCCACTAGATTAACGTCCTCACCACGACTAAGTGCTTTAAGTACACTACCTACAACCCAAGTAAGGGCTTTTTCTGCATCAGTTTTTGAATGACCCACTTCTTCAGCCATTAATGCTACTAATTCTCCTTTATTCATATGATCAGCTCTCCAAATAGATTGTTAACATTATCAGACATTAATGTATTTATTATACCAGATGCCAGCAAGATTTATTAATCTCGTTGCATAGATTATATCAAACACTAAATTGACTGCAACTGAGACTTATTCAGAATTTTTGAATATAATTATTTTTATAGTCTAATTGCAAAAAATTGTATCTATTTTACATCAAATTAGCTTCTTATCCCGTAATTAGCAAGTAGTTTAATAAGTCTCTATTGGCAATAGAACTCCAAAATTTGGTAAAAAACAACTTTTAAAGTTAGTTTTTAGCATATTTTATGCTGATTAAATGAAATAATTAGTTGAAAATCTAATTGGTTTGTATTATTATGGTTATAAATTAATAGACACTAAGGTAACTTTTATGATCACTAGGATATTATACATATTATTTATTTTAATTTTCAACTTAAATGTTAATGCTAATCCGGCTCCTTTAGGTCTTGAATTAAATAAAGCAACTATCTCAGACGTAGAAAAATTATATCATATCACCAAAAAAGAAAATAACCATTGGGAGGGATATAATTATTATCTCAATGTTGGGGATGTTAAATTAGAGGGGCTTACTAAGCTACTAATAATATGTAATGACGATAATATTATTCAAGCAGTAATCTTAACAATAGATAAAAGTAAATTCACAGAGTTTTACCAGTTGCTTTCAGAAAAATACAAACTTACCTATAACCAAAACCCTAGGTTAGGCGATAAAGAAATTAGATTTGCAGATAGTGATTGTACTATAATATTAGAGGCTCCTCATCTTAGCTTTAGTATGGTTCTTATATACATAACAGATGAATTCTTAACAAAATTTAAAGGTAAGCAAAAAGAAGAAGAAAATTTGAAAAAGACAAAAGACAAAGAATTGCTGTAGTTCAATTGGTGAGAAGTTGGTGACATCGTTACTCGTCTATTACTTATAGGCGTCGCTCCATCGCTCCTGCTACCCAATTCCCACAACTGTTGAAAGTTAGAAGAGGAAGCGGTTTTAGACCGGATAGTTTAAAAATCGTATGTGGTCAACGTCATTGCGAGAAAGACCTTAGGTCGACGAAGCAATCCATAAAAGTAACCAAAGATGGATTGCCACGACCTACTTGCGTGGTCTCGCAATGACAGAAAACCTATCTAAAACCCGCTTTACCTTCTAACTTTCAACAGTTGTGTCCAATTCCCCTGAATTGACTATAAAATAAAAAATTTTTAATTGCTAATTTTTATCACAGAGTTGTATAAATAGCACATAAATTGATAAATCGAAGAAAAAAGGGGAATGTAATTAAATATAATTACTATTCCCGATTTTAAATATAATTTAATTGTTTTCTTTCTTTGTATCTTGACTACTATCGATGGTAGTTGATTGTTGTTGTTTCGCCAACTTGCTCTTTTCTTCTATGGAATTAAGGAAAAAATAAGTAAATGTTAGGAATCCAATTAACATCGGAATAAAAACGAATATAATAGCATTGCGTTTTCTAATAGATTCTTCACGATCTAAACGAGCCTCTTGCTCCTCATATGTTTCCCCTAATTCATTACGCCATATATCTTCTTGATCTGAATTATCTTGTTCTGAACTGTTTTCTAGCATTTTATACCTTTTATTAAATATTATTTATATAACTTAGAGATTAAACTATAAAAAAATTATATACAAGCTTCAATTAAATTAACGTTAAATCCTTGATTATATTAATTTAAATTAAATCTGTTGTAAAGATTATTGAATTTCCAATTAGTTGTAAAATTTTGATAAATCGATAATTTTGTTGATTTATCATATCGCAATGGTAGAAAAAGTATATTACTAAAATGCTATAAAATTAATTTTTCTTAGATATATACTTAATTAGTTAAAAATCTACTAATATATCTGTTTATTAACTTAAATTTAATTTTACTAAATTTATAATAAGTTGTATTTTAGTAATTTAAACTATTAGTTGCTGTTTAAGTGAAAATAACAATCATTTTTATATTATTATTTATAATTTCTATAGCAAATAAGGTTTATGGATCAGCTTGGTTAATCGACTCAGGTAGGTATAGATATCTTGCTACTACTGCTACTATCGATAAAAATTCTGAAAATATTAAGCAAATAAGAGCCGATTTCTTTTTACAAATTCAGCGTAAACTAGCCCATTTAAGAGAACGTATCAAGTTGGTTAACAATTCATCAGCTCTGTATAATAAGTTATTTTGCCAATTTCAATCTTTAGAACGTAGCTCAAAAGAAATATCTTCATACCAAGATCAATTAATGAGAATTTTTACTATCGAATATGGCATTAATAATAACCAAAATTTAGCTATTCAATTGCTTTATAAAGAAAATAAATTTCAGGGAAGTAATGATATGAACTACCTATCTAATAATAAAGAAATTGGTATATTTTTAAAATTAAGCTTTTTCAAAATATTCATCGAGTAGTCTCAGTTCAGCCAAGAATATACATAACTCAAGATGGGTGTGAGCAGCAATTTTCTTATGAATTATTATTGTTATCAGCAATATCCAAAAAAATGCGGACAATTTTAGGTGAAACTTCAGTATTTGCTCAAGGTATTTTGAGTTTTGGGCAGAACCTAAATAATCCATATGGCAAAAGAAGCCATTATAGTTTTTCCATGTCTAAGGGAATTGAATTTCAAAATGGCATTATGTTAGTGAGCTTTACCAAATATTATAATAGAAGAAATTATGGTAATATTTATAATAAAACTTTATATAAGCAATTTTCAATTGCAAAAAAGATTAAGTTTGGTAATCTAAAGAAAAATAATATAACAACACAAATAGGGTATTTTTCGGATAAAAGCCTGATTAAACAGCGTTATAAAATATCGGGAGTAATATTTTCAATATGGATGGATATACAAGGAGCCTGAATATAGAATTTTTAGATATTCTAGCAAAAGAACAGCTAGTTACTGATTTACAAATATCTCATATTAAGCTCAAATTAGCTGAGAATGATTTTTTTAACACGATAATCGAAGAAGGGATTATTAATAATGAGATGATTATAGAAATTTTATATAAGTATAAACTATTGCCACTATTAAGTGTCCAGGAATCTCAGGTTAAGATTTATGATTACTCAAAAATTGATCAATATGTCAGAAATGGTTATTTCATTTATGAAAATGATGAAAGTAATGAGGTGCTTGCTATAAATGACCTAGCCTATTTAGGAAAGTTATCAGCCATACATTATAACGTGCAAATTAAATTGGTTAGAAAGAATGATTTTTATCAATTACTTGAACGAAATTTCAGTCATTTAAATATCATAAAATCCAAATATTTTCTTGAATTTCTCTCATTATACATGATAGCAAAAAACATCAATTACACTAAGTCAATTATCATATTTTTTTTGATATATTTTGCCATATTACTTAATTTTAAACATCTTTTTCATATAATTAATATTATCTGCTATTTTTCACAAAATATTTTAAAAATTATACTATTTAACCAAGCAGCAATTACGCCAGATACCATATTTAAAATTAGTGATCTATATTCCAATGATTCCCTACCTATTTATACTATCTTACTACCGTTATATCAAGAATCAGGCAAATTAAAGTCAATAATTAGTTGTATTGCTAATATTAATTATCCTAAACACGTCAATTCGGGATAAGGTTATAATTTAGAGGAAAGTCGAAATTGCAATTTATGGAAGGTTTATTTTTCTTAAGAG
>NZ_MWZE01000055.1 GCF_002259525.1 Rickettsia endosymbiont of Culicoides newsteadi
ATTTCCTGTGACCAATAATTAGCTCCTCCACATGCCTCCATAGCTACCAATGAACTTTTATCGAGATTGCTTAAATAGGCTATTAACTCATCTCTTGTAACTTTTTGGTAACCTATTTTTTTGCCATTTTGATCGACTTGCACCAAGTGCATACTATTTTTTGCTAAATCTATTCCTATTATAGTATTTTTTATGCTATTATTTATCATGGTATGGACCTATTAATTAAATTATTATTTAATTTGGAGCAGCTGAAAACTATTTTTCAGCTGACTCCGTACAAGTAAAGCATATTTCGCTTCACTCGTCCATACCATCATTCCCGCGTAGGCGGGAATCTAAACCCCGCACCGAAGCAGGGGTGATATTAAGAGTTAGCAGGGGTGGCATATTATAAATAACTCACCTTACGCATGGCATTTAAAAGTCATATAGAAAATAGCTTGGCGTCATTGCGAGAAGCTATTTTAGTAGCGACGAAGCAATCTAATGAATGTGGATTGCTTCGACCATGTAGTGGTCTCGCTAATAGCGTTTTGTACTTTTTTGCAACTTTTTAAATTGCCATGGGGTTTATGCCACAACTGTTGAAAGTTAGAAGAGGAAGCGGCTTTAGACCGGATAGTTTAAAAGTCGTATGTGGTCAACGTCATTGCGAGAAAGACCGTAGGTCGACGAAGCAATCCATAAAAGTAACCAAAGATGGATTGCCACGACCACTACGTGGTCTCGCAATGACAGAAAACCTATCTAAAACCCGCTTTACCTTCTAACTTTCAACAGTTGTGGGGTTTATGCGTAAGGTGAGTAAATAACAAATTATTTTTTTAATAAGAATAGGTTAAATTATGGTTAAAAAACAAAAATTCTTAAAAAATTTGCTGACCAGCGTGTCAGTCGCCTCTGTTGTAGCAAGCATAGGGGGAAGCAGCGTGGCTTTTGGTGCTAATATTGGTAATGTTAATACTACTATTGCCGCCCTTGTTACAGCTGGTTTTGCTGATAATGGTGATCTAACTTTTAATGCCCTTGATGGCGCTGGTGATCCTGTTACCCTTACAGTTGATGCAGCTTCCTTTGCCATTGGCAATATAGGTAATATACAGGTAACAGAGCGCGGTAATATCGTCATAGAGCGGGATATTTCTATAGGGACTATAGCAGGAGTAAATACTACGACTGCCAGAATTAATGCCGGTAATACATTAACATTAGGTGGAAACGGTCATACAGGATTAGGGATTACAACTCTTGAAGGAGCTGGCTCTAAGCTTAAGCTAAAAGGTGGTGCCACTATCAATAATGCTATCATTACGGCTACTAATAGGGAGGGCATATTAACCTTTGAAGGAGCTGGTACAGTAGCTGGAGATATTGGTGGGGCTAATATGGCTTTAGCAAGTGTTGATTTTACTGGAGCTGGTAATGTGCAATTGAAAGGAGCACTTAATAATGCCTTGATTTTCAATATTAACCATGCGGATGCTAATGTTACCGCTGATCATGATTTGACTGGTAGCGTGATTTTTGGTGCTAATGGTGGTACCTTAAAAACACCTAATGTTACAGGTGATGCGACTTTTGGTGATGGTGGTGGTACGTTAGTTGGTGACGTAGGTGGTGATGCGACTTTTGGTGCTGGTGCTGGTAGGGTTGGTAACGTAAATGGTAATGTGATTTTTGGTGCTGGTGGTGGTATGGCTGGTAACGTAGGTGGTCGTGTAACTGTTGGTGCTGGCAATGCTAGTGTTGGTGCGGTTACAGGTAATGTGACTTTTGCTGATGCTGGTAAATTAACTGTTGGTGGTGGTATTGGTGGTAATGTAGATTTTGCTGGTAAGGCAGGTAGAATTACTCTGGCAGCTGGTCAGGCAATCGGTGGTAATGTTGATAATACTGGTGCTGCTGATAATGGTGTATTATTATTTCTAGGAGCTGGTGAAGTGACAGGGAGAATTGGTGAGACTAATGCTTTAAAGACAGTGAGTTTCAATGGCCCTGGTGATGTACACTTACGGCACGCTGCTAATGCAGCCAAAGCCACTACTTTCTTCTTTAATAACGCCAGGGCTAATGTTACTGCTTATGGTGGAATTGAAGGTGATATACAGTTTAGTGCTAATGGTAAGTTAAATTTGGGAAATGGCAAAATAATCAATGGGGCTATAACTACGACTAAAGATAATCATGGGAAATTAAACTTTTTAGGGGCTGGTACAGTAGAGGGAAACATTGGAGCTAATGGAAAGGCTTTAAATGAGATTAGTCTACAAATTGGTGATGTTTTATTAAAAGGAGATGTTTTTGCTAAGGAAACTAAACTTATTGATGGTTCTGTACTTAAGTTGGAAGATGGTAAAAACATTACTGGAGCTATCACTACAGCTGCTGATGGTAAAGGAACATTAACCTTTAACGGAGCTGGTAAAGTAACTGGAAATATTGGTATTGCTGGTGTTGCTTTAGCCGGGATTAATATAGGTGTAGCTGGTGGTAAAGTTATTAAATTAGAAGGAAATGTTTTTACTAAAGAACTTACCTTTGTTACCGCTAATGAAGTAGAAATTACTGGTAATTTTGGCGAGGTTGGAGCTGTAGGTAAAGTTAATTTTAATGCGGTAGGAACGCTAACATTTAATGGTCCAGTGGCTGACCCTAAAATATTCAATTCAACAATAGGTGGTGGTGCTAATGGTACTTTAAATGTTCGGGGTAACCTCAAGGCTATAAATGAACAGATTGGAAATATTGGTGTCATAAATATTGGTAATGCTGCTAATGCTGCTAATGCTGGTAATGCTGGTTTTCTAACCATAGATGCCTCGGGTGCTGACGTTATTCTCCGTGGTAATGGTGGTGGTGCAGATCAAGAAATCAACTTCTTGCATGCAGATTCAGTATTGACGTTATATAGTAATGCAGCTAAGAGCATAACCTTTAATAATAACTTAGCAGGAGGAGTTGGTGGTATTGCTCCTGGTGGGGTAGTATTAATGCATGGTGATGGTAATACTTTAACTCTAAAATCTGTAGGTGGAAAAACCCTTGGGGTAGCTGGTAACTCGCTACGAGAATTACAAATTCGTGGTAAGGTGACTATTGCAGGCGATGTTGATGCACTTGATATACAACATATTCCTGTATTAAACATTATCAATGGTGCAGAATTTACTGATGAAAGTGCCACCTCAGCCCAGATTACTAATGTCTATATTGGAGCGACAAATGGTACCGGTAAAGCAAATTACATAATTGGTGCAAAACATGGTGCTGTTGATATTTTAGCTAATGGTAAAGCAATTCATTTTTCGCATGCACAGTCTCAGTTAACGTTACGGAATAGTGATAATGCAAATGATAGGACTATAAAGTTGCTCAATAATCTAGACCCAGGTACTGATAATACAGGTATAGTTGAGTTTGATTCTGGTAATCATAACAAACTATTAAAGATTGACGGAGCAGGTAAAACTTTAGGTATTGTGGCTCATAAGCTAAAAGGAGTAAAATTTTCTGGTACTGGGAATATTGAGGTCGTCCCCGCCATATATGCTGAGACTATAACATTAAATACAACTGGAAATGCTGAGATAACAACGAACGGTGTTAATGGTGATGTTGTATTTGCTACGGCTGGTAGATTAACAGGTGATGTTACAGGTGGAGTGATTTTTAAAGCCAATGGTCGTGTAACTGGTAACATTACAGGGCTTGTGACTGTTAATGCTGGTAATAGTATTGTTGACAATGCAGTAGCTAATGTAATTTTTAGTGGTGTTGGTCAATTAACTGCCACTCAGGGTGTTACAGGTGATGTGGATTTTGCTAGTCACGCAGGTACAATTACGCTGGGAAATAATCAAAGCATTACTGGTGCTATAAAAAATAGTGATAATGCAACTTTAGAGTTTTCAGGAGATGGGAGATTAACTGCTGCTACCTTAAACTTAAAAACGTTAAAAGCCGGGGCAGGTAATTTAAACTTAGCTACTGGTAATTATAACATTAAGGAAATCCAGGGTAATGGTGTACTCAGCAGTTTAACTTTTGCTAATGACTTTAATTTAAAAGGTGGCATTAACTTGAGTGCTGGAAACGCAGTTAATTTAATATTCGCAGGTAATGGCAGCATTGATAGTGACGTCGGAACAAATGCCAACCCGGTTGGTAGTATCCAAATTAAAGCTGGCACTGTGACATTTGGTGGGGCAATTAATTCTAATAACGATCTCGTGATAGCAAATAAGGCAATGGCTGATATTGCTAAAGATTTGAAGGCTCGTGAGATTAAGGGACAAGGTACGGTTAAATTTAGTAATAAAGACAAGATTGTTATTGATAGCCAAATAGGTAATGATACTATTCTGGAAATAGCCGGAGCAGATGTAGAAGCTGTCAAAAAAGTTTCTGCTCAAAATATTATCTTCTCTAGTGCTAAGAGTGCAACTTTAACCTTAAAAACAGCAAGTACTATTAATGGTATTACAACAACAGGCAATAATTTCTATAGTCTGGCATTAGGTGCAGATTGTAGCACTGGAACAAATGATATTGCTGCTAACGTAGATATTAAATTACTAGGTGATCACACAATCACTATCAATAGTAAAAATTTCTATTCCGATATATTGACCGAAAAGAATAATAGTGGTAAAGTAATATTCAAGGCAGAGGATAGCGTTGCTTATGGCAATCTAGGGGCAGATAAATTTAGATTGGCTGATGTAATTTTTGATAATAATTCAACGGTAAGAGCTGATATTTACTCCAAGAAAATAACAATTAGTGCTGATAAAACTGCAACTTTTGCTGGTGTTGAAAAAAGAACTATAGCTGTGCCAACAATAAATATAAAGGGAGTTGAATTACCAAGACTATCAAAAGAGTTTAGCTATTATACGCTAATTGATTCGGATAATATAGATGCTAAACCATCGTCCGAGATAAAATTTGAGAATGCCGCCTTGGTTAAAGCTCCAATTAAGGATGGACAGGTGACATTAGCAGATAATGTTTGGTTTAAAGGAAAAGTAGATTCAACATCTTCTGTAAGTTTTGCTAATAAGTATGTATTATTAGAAAAAGACATTAAGTTTGCTAGCATTGAAGCAAGTCAAGCTAAGATAATTAGCTTGCCTGGAAATCAAACTATTGCTGGTGATTTAACCGCTAAAGATTTAACTATAGATCTTGGGACTAATAAATTAAAATATGTTGGTAATGCTATACTAACAGGAACGCTACAGCTGGATACTTTCTATGACAGCTTAAAAAAGGCAGGTGGTAATATAGAAATTCAGGGTAAATTAGATATATCACAACTAGACAGATTGGATGTAAACATAACAGCCCGATCTGATAGTAGCAAAATTTCTAAAGACACTCAATATACTCTGATTTCGTTAGCTAATAAAGATGACAATACTGTAATTGATAAAGACAAAGTTAAACTTGTTTCAGTAAAGGAACAAAACAGCTTTGTTGAATGGAGTCTTGATCCTACTACTCTAACTTTACATGCCAAGAACATTACTAAGGAAGAATTAGAGGCCAAATTAAAGGAAAAAGAAGGAAAGAAAGATGACGAAGGGAAGGAAAAGAAGGAAACAAAGGGAAAAATAGCGGAAGTAAAGAAAGAAGCAAAGAAATTTGTTATTGACTCACCAAATAATTCAGCACAAGAAATAGCGTTTATTAAACAGTTGCTTCAGGTTGAGTTTAATGGAGATAGTGATGCGGCTAAGTTTCTGAGCCAATATGGTTCTATGGATAGCAAAAATCAAGATTTAGCGACTAACAGATTATTACCTGGTAACGAAAATTTAATCGGACAAAGCCCTATGAATTCAACGGCTGCAGTAATGACATTGATGAGTCAAGTTGCTGTTGCTGCTACTCAAGTTGCTGGAAGAACAGCAACTGTAGGAGCTGGTGATGATGATAAGGTAATGTATGGAGTATGGGGTAGTCCGTTTTATTCTACCGCTAACCAAAAAATGCAGCAAGGAGTTAGTGGTTATAACATGAAATCGGCGGGCTTAATCGTCGGCTTTGATGGTTTAGTAAATGATAACTTGCTAGTTGGGGCAGCCTATAGCCTAATTAATACCAAAATGTCTCATAAAAATCAGAAAAGTGGTGATAGAACTAACGGGCAAACTAATATCTTCTCTTTATATGGTGTATATAAATTTGCAGATAATTGGTTTGCTGAAAGCATAGCATCATATGGCATAACTAATGTTAAAAACTTAGAAGGACGCCTAATCTCAGCTGAATCGGCAAGTGTTACTGCTCTAGAAAAAGCTGTTGCTAAATATAAATCTACTTCTTATGGTGGGCAGCTAGTTACTGGATATAATTATCAAGCTTCTGAACAATTGACTATTACCCCAGCTATTGGGTTTAGATATTCGCAATTTATGGATGATGGTCATACGGAAACTGGTACAACCTGTCAAAACTTAGTTGTTAAAAAGAGATCGTACAATAAATTTGAAGGTATTTTTGGGCTGAGAACTGCGGCAAACATCCAACTTGACCAATTACTATTAATACCAGAAGTGCATGGTTATGTTAATTATGACTTCAAAGGAAAATCACCAGTAATTGATGCAAGGTTAGGTGGAATAGATAAAGCATTACCAACAAAATTAGTTAAACCTGATAGGGTCTTCTTTAATGTTGGTACTGGCTTAACTGCCAAACACAATATGATGGAATATGGTGTTACCTATAATGCCCACATTGCTAGCAAATATATTGGTCATCAAGGTAGTTTGAAGATTAAAGTGAATTTCTAGAAAGCTTTAAAATTGGGTAGTGTCTCTGTGCTTCATTGTCATTCTTAGCAATGGCGGGAATCTAGACCCCTGCTTACGCAGGGGTGACACTGAGTTAAGCCGGGGTGGCATCCACAACAGTTGGGATTTTACGTCCTCAAGCCGTCATTGCGAGGAGGCATGAGCCAACGAAGTAATCCAGAAAGTAATCACAAAATGGATTGCTTCGTCGGTCTGGCGACCTCCTCGCAATGACATCTTGTACTTTAACCTTTTTTCCGTGAACACTCACATTCAATCTACAATTGTAGTATTAGAACAATAATTTTAATTTTAGCGAACCTTGATGGTGGGAATATTTATTATTAAAAACTAAATATTCATATGCTGCCATAATTTCTGCTAGTTGTATAATGGACTGAAGAAAATGGACAAAAAAAATAGAGTTAAAAGTTTCCTAATTAAGATAAAATAATAAGAAAAAATTAGGAGAAAAAATGACAAAAGAAAAAGCAAGAGTTTTTAGTGCTGAAGAAAAAACTAGGATAGTATTAGAAGTGCTGAAAGAAGAGAGTCCATTATCAGTGATAGCATCAAAATATGAGATAAACTCAAAGACAATTAGTAATTGGAAAAAACAATTTATATCAAATGCAGCATTGGCTTTTGAACCAGCAAAACTGGTAAGTAAATATCAGGAACAAATTAATATGCTGAAAGAACAAAATGATGAATTAGCGAAAACTCTTGGAAAAACAATAGTAGAGAGAGATTGGGCTGTGGGAAAG
>NZ_MWZE01000056.1 GCF_002259525.1 Rickettsia endosymbiont of Culicoides newsteadi
CAAGTGAAAATGCCTTGTTCAAATTGGTTTTTTGTGCTATAAAACAGATTACAGCAAAGTGGAATATGCCAATCCCAGATTGGGCGGTAACCGTTTCCCAGCTAGATATTTTCTTCCCTGATAGGTTGAATTTTAGACTATGATATTCTATACTGACACAGCTCAGCGAACGTTCTCTTATTCTACACAGAATATAGTGGTATTTTCTAATAAATATTACTTCTATGCCCTATTTTATTTATAATTACTAAATTATTTGCTAAATCCGTATCAGCTGTATCTTCCCATTTAGCCTTATAAACTAGGCTCTGCACGATATCTTTCTTTTAATTTTTGCTTCATTTCTTCAGAAGTATAAAATTTCCTATTTGGATTTTTCATTCTGGCTAAAGCATCTTCAGCATCCTCTATATCTTGTAATTGCTCTTTAATGTAGCTTTCAATTGCTTTATGAACAATATAGCTTTTTGATCTTTCCATTGATTTAGCTATCAAAAATAAAGAGATATTTAAATCATCCATCTAGTTTACCATTCCCGCGTAGACGGGAATCTAGACCCCTGCTTACGCAGGGGTGACACAACAATGGATTGCCGCGTTGCCGCTTTTAGCGGCTCCTCGCAATCTGATGTATCCCCACGAAATTCTTGCTATTTTACGCGAGTTGCCAATTAAGTTAGCTCATAAAACCTAGATGTCAAGCAGTTTACGAACTATTTGACACGTGAAAAGTATAATCAAAACGCTATGTATTTTAAAAAATTTCTAATTTTGAGAATTTATTGCATTTTTTGACCTGATTAAATGTTCTTCAAACCTTGTGAAGTCTAGGGTTTACTAAAATCAATTAATTGGCAACTCGTGTTATTTTGCAACAATTTCGTGGGGATACATCAGCTCGCAATGACGTTGACCACATACGACTTTTAAACTACCCGGTCTAAAACTGATTCTTCTAACTTTCAACAGTTATGGTTGTCACCCCTACGAAGGGTAAGGGTGACATTAGAACTTATAATATGGGAAGAAGCGGTTAGAAGTCCATACCTCCCATGCCACCCATACCACCACGTGGCATAGCAGATTCATCCTTATCAGCTGGTTCATCAATAATAAATGCTTCGGTAGTAATAATCAAAGAAGCAACTGATGCTGCATCTTGCAAAGCAGTACGCACGACCTTAGTTGGATCGATAATACCAGCTTTAATCATGTCAACATAAGTCATATCTTGAGCATTGAAGCCAAAGTTTTTATCTTTGCTATCAGTAAGTTTCCCAACTACAATAGCTCCATCCATACCAGCATTCTCTGCAATTTGTCTTACTGGAGCTTGCAGAGCCTTCTTAACGATGTTAATACCAGCCTGTTGATCTTCATTAGCACTTTTTAGTGACTCTAAAGCTCTTGCCGCATAGAAAAGAGTAACACCGCCACCAGCAACAACGCCTTCTTCCACGGCAGCTCTAGTAGCATGCAAAGCATCTTCTACACGATCTTTTCTTTCTTTTACTTCAACTTCAGTAGCACCACCAACTTTTAAGACAGCTACGCCACCAGCAAGTTTAGCTAAACGCTCTTGTAATTTTTCTTTATCGTAATCTGAACTAGACTCATCAATTTGTGCTCGAATTTGAGAACAACGAGCTGCGATATCTGCCTTACTACCAGCACCATCAATTATGACAGTATTTTCTTTGGAGATAGTAACTTTTTTAGCAGTACCTAGCATTTTGATATTAACATTTTCAAGCTTCATACCAAGATCTTCACTAATAAGCTGACCACCTGTTAAAATAGAGATATCTTCCATCATGAATTTTTTTCTATCGCCAAATCCAGGAGCTTTAACTGCAGCAACTTTTAACCCACCACGTAATTTATTCACTACCAGGGTAGCAAGCGCCTCTCCTTCTACATCTTCAGCAATTACTAATAAAGGACGTCCTGATTGCACTACGGCTTCAAGCACTGGTAACATTTGCTGTAAATTTGATAATTTCTTTTCAAATAATAAGATAAAAGGATTTTCTAATTCAGCTACCATCTTTTCGGAATTAGTAACAAAATATGGTGATAGATAACCTCTATCAAACATCATACCTTCAACTACATCTACTTCAAAACTAAAATTCTTAGCTTCTTCAACGGTAATTACCCCTTCTTTACCAACTTTTTCCATTGCTACGGCAATTTTTTCACCAATTTCTTTATCACCATTTGATGAAATAGTACCAACTTGAGCAATCTCCTCTTGGCTGCTGATTTTCTTACTAGCTTTCTTAATTTCTTCAACTATTAAATTAACGGCTGAATCTATACCACGTTTTATATCCATAGGATTCAAGCCAGCTGCTACCGATCTGTTACCTTCCCTTGCTATTGCTTGAGTTAGAACAGTTGCGGTAGTTGTTCCATCACCAGCAACATCAGATGTTTTACTTGCCACAGATTTTACTAATTGGGCTCCCAAATTTTGGGCTTTGTCTTTTAGTTCAATGGCTTTTGCCACTGTCACACCGTCTTTGGTTAATCTTGGTGCTCCGAATGACTGTTCAATTGCAACATTTCTACCTTTTGGACCTAATGTTACTTTTACGGTATCAGCTAAAATATCAATACCTCTTAGCATTTGTTCACGTGCATTTGAGCCGTGTCTTATTAATTTTGTTGCCATATTATATTCTCCTTACAAATTAAATAATTCTTATAATAATTTAGATAAATTATTAACTAATTATGCCCATGACATCACTTTCTTTCATGATTATCATATCTAAACCATCAACTTTAACTTCAGTACCAGCCCATTTGCCATATAGTACTTTATCGCCTACTTTAACTTCTAATGAGTGGATAGTACCATTCTCCCCTCTCACTCCTTTTCCTACAGCTATTACTTCCCCTTGCATAGGCTTTTCCTTAGCTGTATCAGGGATAATAATTCCCCCGAGTGTTTTTTCTTCTTGTTGAATTGGTTTTACCGCAATTCTATCATGTAACGGTCTAAAAGACATTCTTACCTCCATAAAATTAATACTTACACATTGTGTATTCTATATATGTTTGATTTTGTAACAGTTCAAGGGATAAAAGAAAATTTTTTAATTATTAATGAGTAATTTATGTAAATAATTCACCTTACGCATAAACCCCATGACAATTTAAAAATTTCGGAAAAGTGCAAAACGCTATTAGCGAGACCACGTAGTGGACGAAGCAATCCACATTCATTAGATTGCTTCGTCGCTACTAAAGTAGCTTCTCGCAATGACGATGAGGCTAAATACTAATTGATGAGAAGTTGGTGACGTCATCACTCGTCGCTCGCCTATTACTTATAGGCATTGCTCCATCGTTCCTAGCCCCAAATTCTCCTGAATTGACTATATATATACCTCCTAGTTTATTTTTGATAATCTAGTACTATGTCTCCCACCTTCAAATTTAGTGGTTAAAAATTTATCGACCATTTGACATGCCAATTCTTCGTTTGGTATCTTAGCTCCTAACACTATTATATTAGCATCATTATGGGCTCTTGATCTTTCTGCCATAAATAAGTCAAAACATAAAGCAGCCCTTATGTCAGATGTACGATTTGCAGCAATTGACATACCTATACCAGTTCCACAAATTAAAATTCCTAAAGGAGCTCTATTTTCTAAAATTCCATCAACAACTTTTTTAGCATAATCTGGATAATCGACTGCTTCTTGGTTATAAGTACCATAATCAAGGATAGATATATTTTTATTGTTTAAATAACTGATAATTTTATTCTTGAGTGAAAATCCTGAGTGATCACTGGCTATTAGAATGCTGTAAGTTTTCATAATTACGTAATCTTGGTAAAAAAAATACTAAAATTAATTGTACATTAAAGTTAGTTTATTGCATAATAAAATTGCAAATTTTTTGGTTAGTTATGAAAAACAATATATTTTTTATCTATTTTGTAATATTTATGATTTCTGGATGTGCTACTCAACTTCCAGCTCCTATTGAATATAATCGTGGAAAGAATTTTTCCCAAAAAGCTACAACTACAAAACCACCAACTACCACATATTCTGAAAATAACCATATATCAGAAAGTGATGAAGGCGAAATAATAGGTAGAGAGATTGACGAGAAAGAAAAAGAGTTTGATGCTCCAACTGGTTTCTTACAGGAACGCCATGCTATAAAGCCTCAAAATCAGGACGATATAATAATAGTCCCAAAAGTAAAACTAGATGATAATAAGATAATCTATCGTGAGGTTCAATCAGGAGAAACGTTAGAATCGATAGCCAATGAGTATGGTCAAACGGTTGAGCAATTAGCTGAGCTAAATAACATGTCTGCCCCATACCATCTTAGCAAATCTCAAATTATCATGATAAAAGTTAATACTGAGCTGTTAAATAAAAAAAATCAAGAAAGATCAATAAGAAAAAGCACTATAAGAGAAACGGAAAATGCGACAAATTTTATCAAACCAATTGATGGTAAAATTACTATCAAATTTGGTGAACAAACATCTAAAGGAAAAAGCAAAGGGATTAATATTGCTGCAAAAGAAGGCGCTAATGTAAAATCTATTGCCTCAGGTAAAGTAATGTTTGCAGGCAATGATACAAAGTTTGGTAATTTACTAATAGTAAAATTAGATAACAGCGACCTTTATGTTGCTTATGCTTATTTACAAGACCTAATTGTTCAAAAAGGAGCAACAGTTTCACAAGGAGAAGTAATAGGACATGTAGGGGGTACTGGAGATGCCGAATACCCTCAGCTGCATTTTGCTATTCGCCAGGGAAAGCTAGCTGTTGATCCGCTACAATATGTAAACTATTAAAATTTAGAACATAACGTAGCAAGAACCTTTAAATAGCAAGGATGCGTTGAAGCTAGGAAATTGCCTGCGATAACTATTCCATTATATCTCCCTGATTTGTTTAAATATTAACTTTTTTTCTCTAAATATGTTTATTTTATGAAGAAAATTAGCTAGAGATCGCGGCTTTGACATATCACGTTTGTAGCTTTGTTTAGTCATTGATACATAATTAGAAATTAAAGAGGGTATAACTTCATAGTAATATACTTTATATAATCCTTTCATTGTTTCCATAGTTGTTAAATATCCCCATTTCATAACCTGTTGAGGTACTCTGGCTAGAGCTTCTATACAAGCAATTGTTTCTTCGACTTCAGGGTCGCTACTCTTATAAACATCTGCGACTGGTGCCAAATTAAACTTCATATCTTCGATCATAGCTCTAATCATCAGTCCCATATATTGTTCTTTTGCGAACCTCTTAATAAAAAGTAATTTTCTCCTATAAACAGAAAATAAAAATTTCTGTCTATAGATCAATGCAAGTAATCTTGCCCAATAAACCCTTATGCCATGAACCTTGTTCTTATTATAAAATTCTACCTTCTCTTCATAATTAATCATTTGCCTCATCCCCATCGAGAGAAGATTAGCTAATAATTTATTACAATTAGTAATATCATCCTTCCTCGCCTGTTTTACATGAGGCGTTGCTTTTGTTCCAGAGAAATTTGCTGAATGACGACTTATTTGACGACCACTCACATCTCTTTTAATATCGGCAAAATGCCCGAGTTCTTGCCCAGCTATAATTTGTAACCTAGCAACTGCTGCCCATCCATCACCATAAGTTGGATGAGTTTCATCATTTTCAGCAAATGGATTGCCACCACAGGACACAAAGACTGCAACATTCTTGCCGTCAGTACTTTGCATACCACTATTGGAGCCAGAACGTTGCCAATCAACTATATCCATCATATCGCCAATATTATGGGAGTAAGTAATAAATACTTGAACCTGATCATGCAGTAACCACCTAATAACTATAGGATGGGCTGACTGAACAAAAATCCTTGTTAATCTTTCAGTAACTAATGGGTTAACTGGTTGTAATTTTTGAATTTGTTTTTTCAAATCTGTATAAATCAATGCCAATTTTTTATCGGATATAGAAGATTTATATAAAGACCTAAATAACTGATTAGTTTGTTCAATTAAATCTGGGTCTGTTATTTCTTCCTTACTTACCATCAAACTAATATTGAATTTGGGATCAGAAAATCTTGCAAAATTGCAGCTATTATCGGTATCTATTCTAAGTTTACCCGATTTAATTAATTGCCGAGCTAATTGTTCATATTCTATCTGCATATCTTCAGGATAGATAGCAGGAACCTTATCGAGTATATGATAAATTGAACTCATAATAGTACACTTAATATTTTCATTTTCTATCTAGAATCTCAAAAAATTTATCCTTAATAACTTCATCAAATTGCTCTAACGTTATATCAACACCAAGTTTCTTTAACGAGGTTACCGGTACATCCCTTAACCCACAAGCAATAATTCCGGAGAACATATCAAGATTTGTTGAAATATTTACAGCAATACCATGATATGCAATCCATTTTCTAACCCTAACGCCTATTGAGGCAATCTTTGCCGGTACACCGTTTTCTTTTACCCATATTCCTACCATACCATTAATAGTAAAAGCTTTGATCCCAAAATATAACAGGCTATTTATAATCCATTCTTCCAATAATTTAATATATAGCTTTAAATCTTTTTGTCTCCATTCTGATGCTAAATCAACAATAGGATATATAACTCTTTGTCCGCTACCGTGGTAAGTAAACTTCCCCCCCCTATTAGTATAAATTACTGGTATATCTCCAGGGTCTAGCAATTCATTGGCCTTAAAACTAGTACCTGCGGTATAGATATCCTTATACTCAACTAAATAAACAACCTCTTTCGAGGATTTATTAATTAAACTAGCAACCTTATCTTCCATTAATTTTACCGTATCTTCATATTCTGAAAGACCTGATAAGGTAACAAATTGTACCATAGTTAGTAAGATATTTTATATTTAAGGAATATTATAATACACAAATAGGCTACCACTAAGAAGTAAAATAGAAAAAAAGGGAGTGTTCGTCAAACTGTGTCAAGTTGAAAAAATAATCTTTTAAATGTATAAAATAAAGATTATTGATGTTGTAAATAGCGAAGAATGTGGATAAGTTACTATCAACTTATCCACATGTTCTTCGCATAAAATAATAGGAAATTTGACATGAGCAAACCAATGAAACCAATTCAACTAGACCAAGTATCGCAAATACTTAATCAAGATAAATGTATAGAAATCATTCAAGGATTATACCAAGGTAAACCGCTACTTGGTGCAGGTGGACTGCTAACATCATTAGTTAAAGATTTTACACAACTTGCCCTAGAAAGTGAAATGGATTGTCACTTACTGGAAAATAGTTTAGAACAAGGGAATAACCGGAGAAATGGTCTTACTACTAAAACTATG
>NZ_MWZE01000057.1 GCF_002259525.1 Rickettsia endosymbiont of Culicoides newsteadi
AAAAAAACATTTATCACAGGCATTAACTCCTTGCAACTCCTATATCTCCTTTATTTTTTCTTATCCCTTATCCCGAATTGACGTATATAAATATCTCGATCGGTTGTATTATGATTAAATCAGCTTTCATGGGTGTCATTTTTTTAGTGAAACAGTACGTAGTAACGCTACTTTGTCCAGTTGTTCCCAAGCAAAATTCTGATCTTCTCTACCAAAATGCCCATATACCGCTGTTTTTTGATAACAAGCAGTTTGCAATTTGAGTTGTTTTATAATTCTACCTGGTCTTAGATCAAAATGCTCATTTACTAATTCTGCTATTTCGTTATCAGTTAGTTTACCAGTACCAAAAGTGTTAACAAAAATAGATACAGGAGCTGCCACTCCAATTGCGTAGGATATTTGTATTTCACAACGATCTGCTATCTCAGCTCCTACAATATTCTTCGCAATATAGCGAGCCATGTAAGCAGCAGAACGATCTATTTTTGTTGGATCTTTGCCAGAAAAACAACCACCACCATGCCTAGCCATTCCCCCATAAGTATCTACTATAATTTTTCTACCAGTAAGCCCACAATCTCCTACAGGTCCACCAATAACAAATCTACCAGTAGGGTTAATTAAATATTTTGTGTCTTTAGTAATCCATTCTGCTGGTAGTTCTGGTTTAATAATTTCATCCATTACCGCTTCTACTAGTTGGCTATGAGTTACATGGCTATAATGCTGAGTTGATAATACAACCGTATCAACACCAATCGGCTTATTGCCTTGATATCGTAAAGTAATTTGTGATTTTGCATCTGGACCAAGCCATGGCAAAATTCCTTGCTTACGTAATTTAGCTTGCCTCTTAACTAATTTATGAGCATAATATATTGGAGCTGGCATCAGAACTTCTGTTTCATTACAAGCGTAACCAAATACCATCCCTTGATCACCAGCACCAATCATATCCTCATCTTGGTTATCCACACCAATAGCTATATCTACTGATTGTTTGGTAATACCGGATATAACAGCACAAGAATCCGCGTCGAACCCAAGACTTGGATCGTTATAACCAATCTCTCTTACTGTATCACGTGCTATTTGCTCTATATCAACCCAAGAATTTGTAGTAATCTCTCCACTTACTAAAATCATACCAGTTTTCACTAAAGTCTCACATGCAACACGGCATTTAGGATCTTGAGTGATAATTGCATCTAAAATCGCATCAGAAATTTGGTCAGCAATTTTATCTGGGTGTCCTTCAGACACCGATTCAGAGGTAAAGATTTTATTCATTATCATCAAATACTCTTTTATTAACATTTTCATTTATAGCTATAAATATAACAGATTTTTATCATCCACTAATAGCTGTTTTCATTATTTTTTCATTCCCATTTCCTCTTGTCATTTCCGCTTCGGTGCGGAATCTAGACCCCGCACCAAAGCAGGGGTGACAATTACACTTTTTTGTCATTCCCGCGTAAGCGGGAATCTATAATACCTCAGGGCATTTTTAGATACCTACTTTCGCAGGGATGACAACCATTATCCTATATTTTATTCAAATCTGCAAAAAAACTTGATTATCGAGTTATAGATTCCGCACCGAAGCTTAAAAATCGTAGAGAAAAATAACAAGTAGGTTCCTAGGCTCTGTGAACAAAACTTTAATTGTTTAGATTTTGAGTGTTTTTAAGCGAAAATTAATAAGATTTTTGCCGGAATAGTTAGTTCTATTTTAAAAAAATCTTATAATTTGCAGCTAAAAAGAGTCAAAATCTAAACAATTTAAATTTTGTTCACAGAGCCTAGAATGCTGCCTGCGATAACCAGAAGATTGTTGTTTTTACCATCTGATTAGAGCCGAACCCCAAGTTACTCCAGCACCAATAGCCGTAAAAAGCAATAGATCGCCTTTTTTAATATTGCCATAAGATTTTAGAGAAGCAAGAGCTAAAGGAATTGAAGCAGCCGAACAATTAGCATGTTTTGCAACCGTTTTTACTACTTTACTCGGATCGATTTTTAGTCGATCTACAACGGCATCTATAATTCTTACATTTGCCTGATGTGGAATAAAATGATTAACATCATCTATGGTAAAATTATTATTATGCAATATTTCTTCAGCTATCTTACTCATCTTTTCTACTGCATGTCTAAAAACTTCCTGTCCTTTCATTTTTATTTTACCGGTTTTGCCATTACTACTTACACCACCATCAGTGTAAAGAATATCGTGATAACGACCATCCGAATAGATATTACTATCTATTATACCGGAGTTATCATCACTATATTGCAAAATTACCGCACCGGCACCGTCGCCAAATAAAATACAAGTAGCTCTATCGCTCCAGTCCATTAGAGATGACATTTTTTCAGCACCAACTAGTAATATTGTTTTATATTTTCTAGATTTGATCAAAGAGTCGGCAACATGTAAACCGTATATAAACCCCGAGCATACCGCCTGTAGGTCAAATGAAGGTACATTACCAAGCCCTAGATAACCTTGTAACTTAGAGGCGGTAGAAGGAAAGCTATTATCCGGAGTAGTGGTACAGGTAATTATCAAATCTATAGATGCTGGATTTAATCCAGCATCATCTATAGCATTTTGGCTAGCTTTAATAGCTAAATGTGATGTATATTCATCATCAGCCGCGATATGTCTTTGTAATATACCGGTTCTTGAATGAATCCATTCATCGTTAGTATCAACTGATAGCGATAATTCTGCATTACTGAGAATACGCTTCGGCAAATAGGCACCACACCCAAGAATTTTACAAGTCATTGTGGTTTATGCTACTTCTTCATCTTTTTCTCGCTTCTGGACAATAACCTGACGACCATTATATGTGCCATCAGCTAAAGATATGTGATGAGGAAGCTTATATTCTCCTGTTTGAGAATCTATTACTACATTAATTTTACCAAGTGCAAGGTGAGAACGCCTCATATTGCGTCTTGATTTTGATGTCTTCTTTTTTGGAACTGCCATATAGCCTCTTAAAAATTACACTTTAGAATAAAAAGTATTTGTCAAATCGATATAGCAGTATATTATACTTCCATTACAAAATCTAGGTATTTTAAACATAAAATTTATGAAATTCATTATAATTCAAACTTTTCTTATTTCATCTATATTACTCACATTGTGTAGTTGTAAAACTATAGAATCAAGGGGGCAGTATATTGATGATAATTTATTAACTACACTTGAAGAAAAAAAGCTTAACAAATCGGAAGTAGAAGATTTAGTTGGTACGCCAACAATTATACCCGATTATACTCCTAATACTTGGTATTATGTTCAACGTTCTTTAGCTAGGAGAGCCTGGTTTGAGCCAAAAGTAATTGAACAAAAAATAATAAAAATTGCTTTTAATAAAAAAGATGTAATTGAGGAGGTTTTAGTACTTAATGATTCGCATAAAGATGATATAAATATAATGGGAGAATATACGAAAACTTACGGTACAGAATTAAACGGGCTACAGAAGTTTGTAAAGAATATTGGTAGGTTCAATAAACCTACTGAGGGAAAAAAGACAAAGAAACGATAAAATCATACTTGCAATATTTCGTGAATACTGTATAAACTGAACGATACTAGTTCTTAAATCATTCGAATATACTCCTTGCAAATTAAAGAGTTAATAGACGAGCTTAAAGAGTTTATGGCCCCTTCGTCTAGTGGTTAGGACGTTACCCTTTCACGGTGAAAACACGGGTTCGAGTCCCGTAGGGGTCACCAGTACTCAATAGTGTTATTTAGTATATAGCTTACAAAAACTTGAGTAATTGATTTATCAATTTTCAAGTTTTTATTTTTTTTATGTACAATTTGTGATTATTACCCCATGAAATCAGTTCAGGGTTTATACATACAGTTCAGGATTATATGTCACAAAAGCTCGGTTTTTGGTCAGTTTTTGCTTTAGTTATTGGTAGTCAAATTGGCACCAGTGTTTTAATATTACCAGCAAGTTTAGCGCCATACGGTATTTTTAGTTTAGTTGGAGGATTAGTATCCTCCTGCGGTGCTATAATTTTAGCACTGTTATTTGCTATACTTTGTTGCCGATTCCCACAAACAGGTGGACCCCATGTTTATTTAAAAAAGGCTTTTGGTAATGATGTAGCATTTTTTACCGGCTGGACTTATTGGGTTATTTCATGGGTTAGTACGGCTGTAGTTGTTATTTCAGCTATTACATATTTAACACCTTTAATTGGGGTGAATAATAGTTTTGTGATCTTAATTTTGCAGATATTATTATTATTTGCTATTATGTTGCTAAACCTTAAAGGTGTGGAAGTAGCAGGGCGAGCTGAGTTTATACTAGCAATTCTAAAATTTATTCCATTAATAGTAGTGCCAATTGCGGCATTATATCAGTTTGATAGTAATAATTTTGTTATGGATAAGCAAATAACTAATTTAACTTTTTCTCAAATTCTTGGTAAGGTAACATTATTAACATTCTGGGGATTCATTGGTTTAGAATCAGCAACTGCTCAAGCTGGTTCGGTAATGAACCCATCAAAAACAATACCAAGAGCTGTAGTAATAGGTACGCTTTGTGTTGCTATTTTATATCTCATTAATAGTGTTGGAATAATTGGTTTAATCCCACCAGAAGACTTAATACATTCTAAAGCTCCTTATGTAGATGCCACCCAAATAATTTTTGGTGGTCAGTGGCATCTACTTATTTCTTTGATTGCTTCAATTATTTGTATTGGAACGTTAAATGCTTGGGTACTAATCAGTGGACAAATTGCTTTGGGACTTGCCCAAGACGGCTTAATGCCATCTTTTTTTGCTAAACAAAATAAAAATGGTGCTCCAATTTGGAGTTTAATCATAAGTTGTATTGGAATATTATTATTATTGATTAGTACAACCAATGAAGATTTATCAGAACAAATTACCGAAATAATTGATTTTTCCGTTATCTCTTTTTTATTTGTATATCTAGCCTGTAGCGTAGCTTTTTTAAAATTACTACTAACAAAATCAGAAAAATCTTCAACATATCAATGGTTAATTGCCCTAGGATCAATTGCCTTTTGCCTATGGATTATTTATGAAACACCATTAAATGTTACAATAAAAGCTATCTCATTTGTATTAAGCGGAATACCTGTTTATCTTTGGTATAAAAAGCAATCGTTTCTTAGGTTATGTAAACAAATCTTATAAGGATATAGATGCTTAAGTCCTGTATATTATTATTAACTATAATATTATTCCTACAAGGATGTAGCACCTCATCTGTTAATAAGACATTTTTAAACGTCACGGCACAGCAATTACAAAAAGATTACAAACTGAATCACGGCACTTTAATTATACAATATAATTTAGCAGCACTAAGTAAAAATGACTGCATTTATGCAAAAAATTTTGGTCTTGTTATTAATAATGACAAATATAACAAGGCTTTTTTACAAAAATTTAAAGCTATTGGCTCTAAGAATATTAATAGCCAAGCAATTAATAACCAGGCAATGATTAAATCAACTAAGATCAAAGATTTGCTGATAAAATTAAATTGTAAGTATAAGTTTTTATCCCCAGAACAATTACAACTTGTTCAAAAAGCTAGTAATAAAAATAGTTCTTATAATCTTAAAGAGCTGGCACAATTAGATAAGCTAACTACTGCTATTCCTATAATGTTACCACAATATAATGTAAAGGTTACTAGTCACTATGGCATGCGTAAACATCCTAGGAAGAAACAAAAAAAATTTCATTGCGGAATAGACTTAAAAGGATACCAAGACTTTTCCATCTATGCCTCTGCTAATGGAACAATTATTACCGTAAAGCGAAAAAGTTCTTATGGAAATTTAATAGAAATAAAACATTCAGATAAATTTATTACCAAATATGCTCACTTAAAAAAAATGCACGTAAAAGAAGGAGATATTGTTACCAAAGGTCAGGTTATCGGAGTGCAAGGTAATAGTGGTAACAGTACGGGAGAGCATTTGCATTTTGAAATTTGGCTCAATAATAAGCCTGTCAATCCATTCGATTTCATATCGCATGCTTGCAACTGTTAAAAATTTTGATATAATACTTATTCTTTAAAATAGTAACAAGAGAAGCCGTAGCTCAGCAGGATAGAGCGAGTGATTCCTAATCACTAGGTCGGGGGTTCGAATCCCTTCGGTTTCACCATTCTTCAATTTTGCTATATTTTGCATAGAAGTAAAGGTGGTTTTAGTACTAAAATTTATGCCCTCGTTGATGCCACTGAAGTTTATACTAGCTACTGGTTAAAGAAATGATATAACTCAGGCTGAAAATCTTACTAAAGATGTTCAGAATACGACGGTGATAGGCGATAAAGGATATGATAGTAGTGCGTTTGTAGAAAGCTTAGAAAATAAGGGGTTATTTTCTAGGTCTGATAAGCCCCAACCACTTTTTTAGCTTTTCTAAATTTCGTTGGAGCTTTAATATGGTTACGTTAAAAATTTTGTCAACAGAACCTAGTAGTTTAATCCAATTTTCTTACTCTTGATATAATTGCTAACTGCATAGTGATATTTTATAAACTTGTAAAGTAAAAACCTATAATCTTTACAAATAAACCTTATATGTAAGGCTAAAGATATAGGAAACAGACCAAAATATTAAATCAATAAATGACAAACCATTTTGACAGCTATTTTTAATATGATGAATGAAAGTTATAACTTGTGCAAATAAAAAAGTTAAGAAAATTATTAATTTTTTAATAAAATAACAAAATAATCACAACAATTTTAGTACAATAAAGTATAACTTATTTCCTCAGATTTTTGTAATATATAGGAATTTTGCTTAGAAAACCTTATTGACTCCTCCTGGAAGATTTAATATCACCATATATATTACAAAAACCTAAAGAAATATTGAGTTATTGTTATTATTTAGGATTCTTGTATTTATATATTAAATAGTTTAAAGATTCACCACATCAATCTGATATTCTAGTGCCACTTCCTTGCCGCAAAAAGCCATAGCAATTTTGATAATTTTCTGAACATGCGAGTGTTCTTTTATTTTAGCCTCATATTTTTTTCTCACGATTTGATCTAACCCTTCTTTGGCAACAGATTCTAAAATATCAGGAGATTTACATATTTTATATTCAATAATAATAGCATTGTCACTTTTACCTATCTTGGGTAGTAGCACAATATCCGCCCTACCGCTACCGGTTTCTCTTTCACTGTCTATTATGTAGTCGGAAGCTAAGGTATTAATCAAACCTAGCATAAAGCCACTATAAAATAGCTCGGCTTTTTTCTCACCAGTTTGATAAAAACTAGTAGCATTTAACAATAATTCTTGCAACCTTTCTTTAAACTGTTCTATTTTACCTGCCGGCAGCAAAGTAGCAAAAGAATAATATCGAGAGTGATCAATTTGTAACTGATCAGTTACCCATTGGAGCATTCTGGCATTATATATATATCGTACCTCTTTATTTGGTACCGATAATTCATAAATATCTTCTTCTGGTTTTTTAGCAATAGGGCTTAAATAACCGCTAAATAACAACAAGCTAAATAATCCTACTGGTTTGTTGATATCAGCAAAACTAATTTGTTTGACAATCGGTGAGATAATACTCTTTCCGGCAGCTAAGCTCTGTAAATCTTCCTGCATTCCATCTGACAATAATGCTTTATCAACAAGAGCCGTCCCCCCACTATCAAGCCAATAATGGTCAAGCTTGCCTTTATGAGCTAAACATTGCATAATCGACCATGGATTATAGATGATCTCCCCACCAAAACTATAGCCATTATACCAAGCTTTAATTTTTTCAGGATTAGTTGCTGTTGGTACTTTTGCTAACAATTCATCAACTTCTGCTTGAGTAAAACCATAAAACTTAGAATATTTCTCATCAAGCAAGCTATACTCACTAACATTATTTAAATCCGAAAATAAATTAGCTTTAGCAACCCGTAATATGCCAGTTATTACCCCTTTTTCTAAATAAGGATTAGTTTTTAAACTACTGCCAAACATCCCGCGGAATATTTTTAGTACATCATCAAATTCTTTTAATTTATCACCAAATTCAATATACGAACTATTGATCGGCGTGTCGTATTCATCGATTAATATGTAAACTTTTTGACCAAAATGTTTGTACAGCACTTCGCTCAAAACCCGTAAACTATCTTTTAAGTCATTTCTCTCAAGTTTCCCATCAAAATATCTCCTTAGTTTTTCTTTTTGGGCATTATTTAATAGTCCTGTATCTTCTGTTACATGATGATTTAAGTAATGATGACTTGCAAATAATTCTATAATTTGATCCTTTATACCTAGTTCTATTTCCTGATAACTACTACCTTTTACATCTTTAAGATTGAGCAAAATCACCGGAAATTGACCTTGGTACTCAGATATTACATCTGGGTACTGAGCTATTTTCAACTTCTTAAGTAACTTTTTTCTACCTGTTGCTAGTCCTAAATCTACTTCACCCCCGATAAATAGCTTGTTATTTACTCTATCTTCTGTAGGGAAAGGAACACCATTTTGATCCACCTCTATCTCAAAAAATTTCTGGAGCATGTTCATATTCAAGCTCTTACCCCAACGTCTTGGTCTGGTGATTAGGATAACCTTACCATTGTCCTCTAGTAATTCTTGAATCATTAGACTTTTATCAACAAATACATCACTATTAACAACCAAGTCATAGAACTCATCCGTACCTACTAGCATTCTTGGCGGCTTATTTTTACCTTGAATGGTACTAATATCTTTAACTGTTGTATTAAGATCAGAAAGTTTAAAGGTCATATTATTATATTATATTTGAGAATTACTATAAATATTTGCTTTAAGAAAGTGTAGCATAAATAAGCTAACAGCACCAGCAATTATCTTTTTGACAAATATCTTAAGTATCTATTGTTGATGGGTTTTGTTTTGGATATAATTAAAGGAACAATAACGCGGCTTTTAAATTGTTATTGAATAATTGGATGATTTAATTATGAGCGAAGAACTTCTGCAACGAGATTTAATCAAGAATCCTGAAAAAATAGGGACTTGGAATTTTTATAATATTGGTTCAACAACTATTAGTGCTTTAAAAAAATCTGATATAATAAGAAGTATAGACTATGGGAATGTATCAAACAAGAGAGTTGATGCCATTATCACCAAACAAAAAGAAGTTATTGCTATTGTGGAATTTAAATCACCTGAACATTTTAATACCAAGGATAAAAAAAATAATGCCATTCTGCAAGAAATTGAGGTTGCCAAAAAACTAAAAACAAAATTAATTATTGCAACTGATACCAAAGAGACGGTATGGTTTAATGTTGCTACTGGTAATACCGTGAAAACCGAAGAAGCTAATGATTTTAAATATCCTTTTGATTCTAAAGATATAAACTTACCAAAAGTTATCAATGAAATAATACAATCAATAAATGAGAAAAATGATAGAATTTTACCAAAAGAACTAGTCAATCCAACAGATTTAGCAAAACAAATATGGCAAGATGTTTGGAGTGTTAGCGGTGCAACCCCTGATAATTGCTTATACACATTTGTTGAATTATTTATATTCAAATATTTAAGTGATTTAAAAATATTGCAAGGTACTTATAATTTTTACACTTTACTTGGGATGTATGAAGAAGGCAATGAAACTAATACAGTTTTACAACATTATGCAAATATTATCAGACCACAAATAAAAGAGCTGTTTCCTGAAAATGCTTTAGACAAGACCACCATAATAAATGGTAGCATATTTATCAGCAAAGAACAAAAAGCTGTTGATGGTTACGGAATAGTCTTTAAAAAAGTTCTACAAAAATTTAAAAATTATGGAAAACTTGAACATATTGATCATGATTTTAAAAGTAAGTTATTCGAGAGTTTTTTAAAAGAAAGTATCAGTAAAAAGAATTGGGGGCAATTCTTTACTCCGATTAAAGTTGTCCGTGCTATCAATGAAATGGCAGAAGGTGAGCTAAAAGAAGGAATGACTATTTGCGATCCAGCCTGCGGAGTGGGAAAATTTCCATTAGAATTTATAAAGAACGATCTTGATAAGCTCTTTAAAGTTGAAAACAATAAAATAATACAAAAAGTTAAAATAGTTGGTTTTGATAAGGGTTTTGATAAAGATGAGCAGAAAACCATCATTTTAGCAAAAGCCAATATGCTTATTTATTTTTGTGAACTGATAAAAGATAATATTGGATTAACTAAGGAATTTGCCAAAATATTTAATGAGAGTTTTGTTTTAAAAACAAACTCGATACTTGGTACGCTTTCAGAAGCAGAAGAAGAAAAATATGACTTAATTTTAACAAACCCACCTTATGTAACAAGTGGTAGTAGTAATTTAAAAGAAGAGATAGCTAAAAATACTACGTTAAAAAATTATTATAAGATAAATGCCATGGGTATTGAGGGGCTTTTCATGGAATGGATTATAAAAGCTCTAAAAAAAGGTGGTAAGGCTTTTATAGTTATTCCTGATGGAATTTTTAATAGACAGAACGATAAAAATTTGAGGCAATATATTTTAGATAGTTGCTATATTGATGCAATTATTTCTTTGCCATTAAAGACATTTTTTACAACGACCAAAAAGACTTATATTTTAGCGATTACAAAAAAATTCGATATTTCTGATATTCAGACTGATCCAGTATTCACCTATTTAGTTAGTGAAATTGGTGAAAGCAGAGATGTAAATAGATTTGATATTGAGCAAGATGACTTAAAAGAAGCTGTTAATTTGTATAACGCTTTTAAGGGTAATAAGAAGTATTTTGCAAATCTTAATCATGATAAGAGATGTAAGATAGTTTTGATAAATGAATTTGACAGTGGTAAAAATTGGTCTGTAGAAAGATGGTGGAGTAAAGAAGAAAAAATTGAATTAGCATTGGAGAAACAGACCAAATGGTTTCAATTGGTGAATTTAGCGATATAATTAGGGATTTAGGAATGATCTGTAATGAATTTAGTAAATCATTACAAGATAGCGTTCTTTATAAATTTGATAATGAAATCGGACGTTGCCAAAGTATCAAAATAGAGGATATTTTTAATATAAAAAAGGGAATAGCAAAATACACTAAGACTTATATTAAAGAACATGAAGGTTCGTATCCTGTCTACTCAGCAAACACCAAACAAGATGGTGTTTTAGGTTATATAAATCATTTTGATCATGAGGTGGAATCTATCCAGATTACTACTAATGGATATGCTGGCACAGTTTTTTATAGGTCAAAACATAAATTTAGCATAAATGGAGATGCAAGATTGTATATCCCAAAATGTGATAATCTTGATTGTTTATATCTATCGTTTGAATTACAAAAAACGTCAATTCGGGATAAGGGATAAGAAAAAATAAAGGAGATATAGGAGTTGCAAGGAGTTAATGCCTGTGATAAATGTTTTTTT
>NZ_MWZE01000058.1 GCF_002259525.1 Rickettsia endosymbiont of Culicoides newsteadi
TGCCAGAGAAGGGCTAGAGCAAATAGCAAAAAAACGATATGAGGCTAAAATAAAAGAATACTCTCATGTTCAGAAAACCATCAAAATCGCTATGGCTTTTTGCGGTAAGGAAGTGGCTCTAGAATATCAAATAGATAAGGTATCTTAGGCATATAGTCAATTGATGAGAAGTTGTGGACGTTGTCACTTGTCGCTCGCCTATTACTTATAGGCGTCGCTCCATCGTTCCTAGCCCCAAATTCCCCTGAATTGACTATATAGGCTTATACGTCATTGCGAGGAGACCGTAGGTCGACGAAGCAATCCAGTATGTCGTACCTGTTCTGCTTAGTACTACAGTTGTAGTTTAGATGTGAGCATTCACGATTTTTTTGTGATGAATAAAAAAACCTGATCACCAAGAGTCATTGCGAGGAGACCGTAAGGTCAACGAAGCAATCCATTTCTAATCACTTTCCTGGATTGCTTCGTCGGTCTGGCAACCTCCTCGCAATGACATCTTATACTTTAACCTTTTTTCCGTGAACACTCACATTCAATCTACAACTGTAGTATTAGTGTCATACCTGCGTAGGTAGGGGGCTAGATTCCCGTCGTTGCTAAGAATGACAATAATGGACGGGAATAACAATTTATTGCTTAGTCTCTACCAAAGTGGCTCCTCGCTAATGACGGCATAATGTACTACTAATAAATGAAGGGTTGCAAAGATAGTAGAGATATTATAGAGTATATGATATTATGAGCAAGAATGTATTGACAGAAGAACAAAGAGAAAAATTGAAGGAACGTCATAAAACAGAACGAGACGGAAGGATACGTGATCGTATTAAGGCAGTTTTGATGTATGACGATGGGTATAGTAATGTAGAGATTGCTAAGGTACTACTCCTGAGCCACGAAGCGATAAGAAAACATATTGTTGATTATCAAAAAAGCCAATAAGCTTGATACCAACAACGGAGGTAGCACAAGCAAATTAAATGATGTTGAGCAGGCAGAATTAGTGAATCACCTAGAAGCAAATAATTATGTTTATGCTAAAGATATCATGCATCACATTGAGAACAAATATGGTGTGACATATACGATAACGGGAGTAACAAAATTACTATACAAACTGGGGTTTGTTTACAAGAAGCCGAAAGTAGTACCAGCTAAGCTGGATTTTGACAAGCAAGAATTATTTAAGTTAAACTACAGTTTACTAAAAGGGAATCTCAGAGATAAGGAAGCCATATATTTTATGGACGGTGTTCATCCTCAGTATCAAGCAAAGGCAAGGTGCGGTTGGATAAGAAAGAACCAAGATAAGACCTTACCAACATTCAGTGGCTGGAGAAGAAAGCACATGATTGGTGCTATTAACCTAGTTAATTTACAGTTAGTAAGCACAGAGAACCCCAAAATAAATGGGGAGCAGATAGTTAATTTCCTACAGAGATTGGAAGAGGAGAATAGTGACAAGGAAAGAATATATTTAATCTGTGATAATGCTAGTTACCAATTTCGAACAATTTTCGGAAGCAATAAACAAATTTTTTAGCAACATCGCCGATTATAAAGATAGGTTACGTACCTTAATAAATGATAATTTCCAAACTATTACCGTTAACCATTTCTGCAACTCTTCAGGTTAATTGAGTATATCTGCCATATTGTGCCTGTTAATTAGTAATTATATCGAATTAACTATAACCTGAATTCGATATAACAAGTTACTCTAAATTCAGTTATATCTACTATAATATAACAGATTTTTTTGTTTCACTAATAGCTGTTTTCATTATTTTTGCGATATTGCTTATTTTCTTTCATTTCCTAAGGAGGTTGCTGCAATAACTAATTAATTAGTTATCGGAGACAGCCTCCTAAAGCTAAGCAATCCATAAATTGTCATTCCCGCTTCGGTGCGGAATCTAGCCCCCTGCTTACGCAGGGGTGACATCTGGATTTTTGTTATGGATTGCTTCATTGTTCTAAAGTAGCTCCCCGCAATGATGCCAATTTAATTCCCTACTAAACTACTAGCAAATGCAGCCGGATCAAACGACTTTAAATCGTCTACCTTCTCTCCTATCCCTAAAAAACATACTGGTAAGGCGAATTTTTGCACCACACCAACCACTACACCAGCTTTTGCCGTACCATCTAATTTAGTAACTATCAGACTTGTTATATTAGCAATAGCGGTAAATTGCTCGACTTGGTTATAGATATTTTGTCCAGTAGTTGCATCAATTACTAATATACTATGGTGGGGAGCTTTATCATCAATTTTCTTAATAACCCTAACAATTTTGGCAAGTTCTTCCATCAAATTCTTCTTGTTATGTAACCTACCAGCTGTATCAATAAATAATATATCCACATCATTTTTTATGGAAGACTGCATAGCAAGATAAGCAACACTAGCAGGTTCAGCTGATTCTTCGCCGGTGATAAACATTGAACCACTTTTATCAGCCCAGCTAGATAATTGATTGACAGCGGCGGCTCTAAATGTATCACAAGCGGCAATTGCTACTTTCTTACCTTGTTTACGATAAATACTAGCCAGCTTACCTATGGTGGTAGTTTTTCCTGAACCATTAACGCCACAGACTAATATGACATTAAGCTTTTTATCGTGTAATTCAAAATTTTTACTAGCCTTGATCAATAATTGCTCGATAATGTTGGCAAGCTGCTCTTTGATTACCAAGCTACTTACTTCTTTATCAAATTTGATAGCTCTTAGTTTATTGACCAATTCTATTGCCACAGAAGCAGTTATATCAGCCGATATTAACAACTCCTCTAATTCACTTAAAGTTTGCTCATCTAGTTTTTTTTTATAAAATATTTGGTCAATGCCCGAAGATATTTTATTGGAACTATTGACTAATACCTGTTTTAATTTAGTAAATATAGAGGTCATTTTATTGCCGCTCTTTTAAGTCTGTCATTAATTGCAACACCGATACCAATTTGTGGGATAGAGGCAACGGCAATTGCTAATCCATTTAATTCTGCATAATTATCCAATATTCTAAGACTGGCAAATAAGTTGCTAGCAGCGATAATTAAGTCTCCAGTTAAACTTAAATTAAGCGAGAAATTGCCATCCAGCTTACTATTAGCAAAATTAAGACCTACCTCATTAGCTTCCAAACTCTCTGCATTCAGTCTCATTTTCACTTTTGGTGAGTAATGTTTATTGATCATCCCTGGGGCTTTAATTTGTATCAAGGAAAGAGCTTTGTCTATTTTCTTACCAAGAACCTTCTCTAACGCTTCCAACGTAATAAAACCGTCTCGCAAAATAGTTAAGTTATTAGTAGTACTATCTACTATGGTTGATTCTATACCATATTGACACTTATAATCACTCGAATTATCTTCTAAAATAAAAACATCTTTCTCACCTGAAAAATGCTCTTTTACATGATCTAGAGTAGTAGCACTAATGTAACCTGATGGGTTAGCACTAGGTGCCGCTATCGGTGTGTCAGATTTTCTTATTAGCTCCAAAGCAATATTATGCGATGGTATACGGAGTGCAACCGTTGTTAGTCCGGCTAATACTGATTTAGCGATATTGGCTTCACTTTTTAATGGCACAACAATCGATAAAGGCCCAGGCCAAAATACTTCACTTAATTTAAGAGCATCTGCATTAAATTCCCCGATAGTTTTAGCTTGGCTCATGGTTGCCACGTGAACAATCAGAGGGTTTATGCTTGGACGCTTTTTTACCTTAAAAATTTTCTGACAAGCTTGCTCATTACTAGCATCTGCTCCAAGTCCGTATACTGTTTCTGTGGGAAAGGCTACTATATTACCAGATTTAATAAATTTGGCAGCCTGATCTAATAGACTTGCTACATAACTCAATTTAGTGGGTAATTTTGTCGTCAACATTTATCTCCTTTCCCTAATTGCCTAACTTAAAGGTCATTACGAGCGAACGTACGTGAGCGTGGCAATCCATGAAGCTTATCATATGGATTGCTTCGTCGCCACCAAAGTGGCTTCTCGCAATGACGATTGAACCAAAAAACGACTCCTCACAATGGCGTTTAAGACACCAATCTAATTCATTTGTACTAATCATAAAACACTAAATTTTGCTAATTTATTAAATAATTGTGTAACCATTTTTAATAACAATAAACGATTATTAGCAATTTTACGATCTTCATCTTTAACCATCAAATTATCAAAAAAATCATTGATAGGTTTCAACATTTCCAGTAGTCCTCTAAATGCTTTAGTAAAATCCTTTTCGGCAATGGATATGTCTATTTGCTTAGAAACGTTTTCCAACGATAAAAATAATTGTTGCTCATATGGTGAAATAAAAGCCTCTTGATTAACATCTCCTGCTATATTATTACCTTCTAGTATATTATTTGCTCTTTTGTAAATAGTTAATAAATTCTTACCCTCAGATCCAGCTAGAAACTTTTGTAAAGCACTAAGCTTTATTTCGCTAATCATTAAATCTCCTTCAATATCAAAATCAAGCACGGCATTAATTAACGATAGATCATAATGATTTTTGAAATAATACTTGGCTCGCTCTTCTAAAAACTCTAAAATTATCTGACTACTTTTATTATATGTTATGTTCTCTTCAGAGTATAGCTGAATTACATACGCCACTAATTGCTTAATATTAATAGTTAGTTTATTAGCTAAAATTGTCCTAATAATACCTAATGCTTGTCGTCTAAGTGAGTAAGGATCTCTTGAGCCACTTGGTTCTTCTCCTATTAATATCAAACCTACTAAACTATCCAATTTATCGGCAATAGCCAATATTGCAGTATCCCCCATTGGTAAACTATCCGATGGACCTTGTGGTTTATAATGGTCTCTTATTGCCAAGGCAATCTGATCATTTAACCCTTCAGATTTGGCGTAATAATATCCCATAATACCTTGCAATTCGGGGAATTCTCCTACCATTTCAGTTGTTAGGTCGCTTTTACAAATTCTAGCTGCTATTTGCAAATCCTGACTTCCTGACATTATATAATTACAAATATTAGCGATTCTCTCCGTTTTTTGTCTTATATTACCAATCTTTGCGTGGAAAGTTATCTGCTCAAGTTTTAATAATCTAGATTCTAAGCTGTTAGACAAATCCTGCTGATAAAAGTATAAAGCATCAGATAATCTAGCAGCCAATACCTTTTCGTTACCACTTACTATAATATTTTGATCATGTCGCATATTACTAACAAAAAGAAAATAAGGAGCGAAATTACCAGCCTGGTCAAAAGTACTAAAATATTTCTGATGGGTACGCATTGAGCTAATCAGTACTTCACTAGGTAACATTAAAAATATCTCAGGTATTTTACCGACCATAACTACTGGCAATTCTACTAGCCCTGTTACTTCTTCTAATAATCTCTCATCATCTTTTATTACTAAATTAAGTGGTTTGGTTATTTCTGATAGCTGATTTTTTATTATCTCCTTGCGTTCTTGTTGATCAATAATGACATTACTTTCCCGTAGCTTGTTCTGGTATTCAGAAAAACTGCCTATAACAATCGGTTCGGAACTAAGAAACCTATGCCCAAAAGTAATATTATTTGCCGTCAAATGCCCATATTTAATTGCTAGTATTTCACCATCAAATATACATAAAATATTCCTAAGCGGTCTAATCCAACTTATATCATAATTCCCCCAATACATAGATTTTGACCAAATATACTTACTAATTGCTTTAGGAATTATCTCTTGCAATAATATTCGTATATCGGTTTCTGCGGTACTCTTTACTATTATATAATATAATTGCCCTTGCACTAATAGCGTAGACAATTTATTTTGCTCAATATTATTTGCTCGACAAAATCCTTCTATAGCTTGTTGTGCTGCCGAAACTTTTGGTCCTCTTATGATAATTTCTTTTGCTGGTATAAATTTCGGTAAATTTGTAATATATATAGCAATACGCCTAGGTCCAATAAATACCTGAACATCAGCAACAATCTCACTTTCCTGTAAGATTGTTGTAAATATAGTTTTATAAACTTCGGCTGCATTTTTTTGCATCAAAGCTGGTATCTCTTCGCTAAAAAGCTCTAATAATAACTCACTCATATCAACTCTTCTTTATCTTCTAGTTCTAACCATTTATGACAGCATATTTTTGCCAAATTACGTATCCTGAGTATGTAAGAGGCTCTCTCTGTTACGCTAATTACTCCCCGAGCATTTAACAGGTTAAAAAGATGGCTAGCTTGAATACAATAATCATAGGCTGGTAACGGTAAATCTGCGGCAATTAATTCATTACATTGTTTTTCACTATCAATAAAATGCTGAGATAATATTGCTGTGTCAGCTAATTCTAGATTAAACTTAGAAAATTGCTTTTCAGCAGCAAAATCTACTTCACCATAGGTTAAAGCTTTTTCTCCAACCTGACCATTCCAGTCAATATTTTTAACTTCATTGATACCTTGTATATAAAGTGCCAGACGCTCTAAACCATAAGTAATCTCACCAGCCACTGGGCGACAATCAATACCACCAATTTGTTGCATATAAGTAAATTGCGATACTTCCATACCATCACACCATACTTCCCAACCAAGTCCGGCAGCTCCAAGACTAGGAGACTCCCAATCATCTTCAACAAACCTAATATCATGTTTTTGCAAATCTATACCAAGACATTCAAGGCTTTTTAAATATAGTTGTTGTATATCGTCAGGAGATGGTTTTAGTATAACCTGAAATTGATAATAATGCTGCATTCTATTAGGATGCATGGCATATCTACTATCATGAGGACGCCGAGAAGGCTGAACAAAAGCTACAAACCAAGGTTTTTTACCAAGAGTTCGTAATACAGTGGCAGGGTGAAAAGTGCCAGCTCCAACGTGAGCATCATATGGTTGTAAAATTGCACAGCCATAATCCTGCCAATAATTTTGCAAGGTCATGATAATTTGTTGAAATGATAATTTTTGCATATTACGTCAATTCGGGATAAGGTTATAATTTAGAGGAAAGTCGAAATTGCAATTTATGGAAGGTTTATTTTTCTTAAGAG
>NZ_MWZE01000059.1 GCF_002259525.1 Rickettsia endosymbiont of Culicoides newsteadi
CTAGCTCTCCTTTTTTGCTAAAGAATTCTATCTCATTTCTTCTATTTTTGTGTCCAAAATATGGAGACCATTATAATGTGTTAGGTGTTTAATGGAAGATATTCATAATTGGCAATCAAAATTTGAATCTTGTGAGTATGCTGAAAGGTTACTCAATAAACTAACTCAGCTGAACCAACAAGTAAAGCGACCAATAGATATCGGTGAGGTGAAAAAAGGTATATATTACGCCAAAAAATATCATAACACACAAATGCGACAGTCTGGTGAACCGTATTACTCTCACCCGATAGAAGTAGCGTACATGGTTGCACAGCATACAGCATTAGAAATGCCCCAATATTTCAATACTGATATGATTATTACCAGTTTACTTCATGATACTATTGAAGATACAGCTCTTACCGAAGACATGATTGATAATATTTTTGGTAGTCAGATTGCTAATCAGGTAGAAGACTTAACCAGAGTGAAGGGAGACAGAAAAATTAGTGCAGCAGAAACAGTAGAATTATTATGGCTACAAAAGAAATATGATGTCTTAATCATTAAGCTATTCGATAGAATTCATAATGTACAAACTATTGGAGTAAAATCTCCAGAAAAAATTAAGAAGATAATAGAAGAAACTCTTAGCAGATTTATGAGTCTTAGTATTTATCTTGGAACCCCAAAAATTGAACAAATATTAGCAAGGCTATGTTTTAAGAATATGCAGAGACAGAATGATCACCAAACTTTACATGATAATTTCCGGCTTCCTTCTCTAGTTTCACAAAGTAAAATATCCCAAATCCATAACCTATTGCCATAGACACTATGATCAATGACACTCCCCATTGTCCAAAATATTTCTCACAATAGATAATTCCAAATGATGTAGTAATATGCATGAGAATACGAGATATAGCATATATAAAACCACCATAAGTAAAACGTTGGAAAATGGGAATATGAGTATAAAAAACAGGGGTAGCTGGATTAGTGCTAAGCACAAATAACATAAAAAATGATTGCAGTGCAAATATATGTAATGGACTGTTTATATGGCTTAGCAAGTAAGGACAAAGCAAAGCAACCGGACAGAATATAAATAGTTTTGCTTTCAATATCTTTAATGGATGTATTCTATAACTTAAATACATTAATAATATATAGCCAACTAAATTCACCATTGATACGAAAAATTTTGATTAATTACTTCTTCTGGTTTATAACCAAACTGAGTTTTAAGGATATTCCCACAATAAATATACGTAAAATAAAAACATAATGGCCATCCACATTGTATTAGAAATAAGGCTATAGTTGTTTTTTTGCTTACTTTTTCATGTAATATAGGGTCATCTTTTAATTTAGCCATGCTCACACCGGATTTATCTAAGATATTTTTTAACCGACGTTTTGCATCTGCAAAATCCGTTGTTTCTTTTAGTGCTGTTCTAGCAACACCACCAACCATTGCAATTAGTGCACCGATCCAAAATGCAATACGCCAATTAAATTGATATTTAGTTGTAATAGATGCAACGCCCAAAGCTGTTGCCCCTCCTAAAATAGAAAAAATTGCGACTAACATTACAGCCGGATATTGCATAGGTGGTTTCACGAATTCAGTTAAATAAATTTCTGCACCTACTATTTCTCCCATAGATGACATGCCCTGTAACATGCGGCACACGGTAACTAACCATGCAGCTGCTATACCTATTTGTTCGTATGTTGGAAGAGTAGCCATTATAATGCATGAAATAGACATAATAAATGTTGTGATAATAACTATTGGTTTACGACCAATTTTATCACCTATTTTACCAAAAATAAGTGCACCAAAAGGTCTTAAAACAAACACTGAACAAAATGCAAAAGCAGACTGCAATGAAGAGGTAAAAGGATCGCTTTTTGGGAAAAAGAGCTCATTTAAAAGAACTGCCATATGTACATATAGCATCAGATCAAAATACTCAAGAAACGTCCCAACTGAAAGTAATCCGACAGCTTCTTTTTGCTCCTTGGTTAGGCTACTTTGTTGTTGCTGATGCCCTATCATTTTTCCACCTATAACTAAATTAGTGCTAATAACTATACTGACGATTTAAGTAATGATAGCAAGAAAAATATACGTAGAAAACTGAAATAATAAATTGTTGCTTGTAACAATATCACGGTATTCAATAAAGCGTAAATGTTATAGAAAAGATTTCTTGTACATGGTAAATTTGCAAAATTCTTTTTGCAGTATCTATGCCAATTGTAGTAATCTAATCATTTTGGTTTCCAATTTGTTGGCTTAAATTTATTATATAGTAAAAGCTATTGAATTAGGTGATAATATATGAAAAAATAAGAGGAAAACGTCAATTTTATGTTAATTTGATGTGTATTAGTTCTTATAACACTCCCAATTATCGCTATGTTCTTTATCACCTAATTCGATCTGTTTCACTATAACTTTAGAAGATACTAGTAATATGAAAACTGTTTTACCTGAACGCTCCCTGATCATTCAAGAAAGACTTGAATTAAAAACAGTGACGGAAAAATTTTGTTTGGAGAGAATTAATAAAGAGATAATTTAACTAAACTATTAATAAAAAGTAAATAAATTGTATTAATTAATTCCCCTCTAATATTTTGCTAGCTAATGCTTATAGTTTCTGTTCTATCCATTTTACTCGAACTAGTTTTGCCAGAGGTATAAAGTTGTTTAAAGTATCCAAGGCTATTCTTTTTTGCTTTTCTATTGACTCAATATGATGAAGGGTTTGCATGTTGTGTAATCTGTCAGCAAGCTTGATATACCATGCATCCATATCTTCCGGTTGAAGCAATTTCTGTAAGGCATGTTCTCCTTCAATTTTTACTTTCTTTGTTATAATATCGTCAAGCTTCGTCAGTTTGTTAACTAATTCTGCTATTTTGCTACCAAATAAAAACTGTATCTGATCAATAGTAATATCTGTATCCTCTACAATATCATGCAATAATGATGCTGCTATTATTTCAGTTTTACAGGAAAGTTTGGCTGCTATTAACGCAACTTGTATTGGATGATGGTAATATGACTCACCAGAGTGTCGTTTCTGATCGGCTTGGTATTGGATAACATATTTTAATGCCAATGTTATAACGAGGATGTTTATTATAGTACTGCGTCTTTTACTATATGCTATAATTTTATCCAAAAACTCCTTCATCAAAGAATCTTGTAGTTGCCGGCTATGAGGCGGATATGAAAATAACAGGACTTTTTCATCGGTCATAAATAACTCCCTATTGAATGTTTTCTCTGGATATTGCTTAGTCATTGCGAGGATGCGTGAGCCGATGAAGCAATCCAGAAAGTGATGAGAAATAGATTGCTTCGACCATTACATTGTCTCGCAATGACGTTAGTATTGCTAATACTTACGTTATAAGACTACAAAAATAATAGAGTTTGACTAGTGGAGGAAAATTGTGTATGATCATAGTTACACCTCAATAACGGTTGTAATTTAATAGCAATGCTATTGGATTAAGTTCTCTAGTAAGCACTCAAAAGTTTTGCTGACAAAAAGTACTTACTAGTTTTCCCAAATGTAATATTCAAGTGTTTAGCTTATTAATAAGCTAAACGCTTGGGTTGTTACACTGGCTTTTTTAGTTTGAGATTTATAGCTAACCCGATTAGCATTATGCCGTCACTGTCATTGCGGGAGGCGTGAGCCGACTAAGCAATCCAAATTCAATTTTTCTGGATTGCCACGACCACTACGTGGTCTCGCAATGACGTATATGCATCCCAAACGTCATTGCGAGAAGTGCGTAAGCACAACGAAGCAATCCAAAGTTTAATTTCTATGGATTGCTTCGTCGCCACTAAATTGGCTTCTCGCAATGACCCAAAGGCTAATCGGATAGCTAAACCAAAATATATATTTTAGCTCTAAAAAATTAGTCAGTAACCACTGATCTCTTTTTTTTTGATCTCATTCTATTTTAGGGAGTCTAATCTAATTATTTTGAGGTGCCAAGAAAAAAATACCCCATAATGGGATATTTCGTTATTTAAACAGTACTTTTAATTTTAGAATGGCTCTTGTTTATAAAATACAAGAATTTTTAAAAAGAAAATTAATCTTAAAGATTTCGCTAGAAAAAGTGCTATTCCTTATTCTACTGTAATTAATATAACAAAAGGGTTTAGACTAAATACTGACATAAGTAATATACTTAAAATTGCTAATTATTTTAGATGTTCAATTGACGAAGTTATAGGAAGAAATGACTATATTACTTTACCTAACACTAGAGATTTAGTATTTCATGAAATTACTTCAGAAGAGATAATAACCAATATAAAAAATTTCCTAGAAAATGAAGTAAAGAAGCAAAATCTAAATTTGTATACACTAAGTACCGAGATAGGTTTTAGTAACAATTCTTTACATAGTTTTGTTAATAAGAGAGAACAAAAAACTTTAGATAGCCGAATTGCAGTAGCCCTAGCAGATTATTTTCAAGTGTCAGTTGATGAAATGATTGGTAGGATTAAGCCAGCTACTTCTGATGATGAATCTTCTCAACAAAGCTCCATTCCTAATCTGAATTAATTATGTTGGCTTTTTCCATTAGAGCCTCTATTGTATCAATTATATGTTGTACGGAACCTTTATGTCAGGGGCATGGATAGGAAAATCCTTGGTATTTCTAGTTATCAATAAACCATTACAATACTTAGCTGTTGCCCATATTATTGCATCAGGTAGTTTGATCTTATACTTTTTTCTAATAGAGATGGCAATTTCAGCTATTTCTTCATTTAAGCCAATTATGGTAAAGTTATCTAAGAATTCTCTGATTGTTTCCTCATTATCTTCTGAGGTTCCAGCTAATATCTCCATTTTAGTTATTATACTAATCTTACAATCTTTATATTGTTCAAGTTCTCTATTAGCTGCTACATGTCCTAGCAAATAATCTATCAATATATTAGTATCAAATAATACTTTCATTCATCCCACTCGCCACGTAACTTGTGTTGATATAGCAAGCCATCTAACTTCTGATCTTTCCATATGCCAAATGCTGATTTATAGCCTTTTTTACTTTTAGCATAATTGGTTATATAATCAGTCAAAGCTTGTCTTATAATTTCTGCCCTAGATAGTTTTTTCTTCTTTGAAAGTTGATTCAAAGTTTCTACTTGCATGTCAGGTATATCAATAATAGTTCTCATACTATGCTCATTATATTAGTTATCATTATCTGATATTAATGTACTTTACTAGTTTATTCAAGGAGTTTTCTGTGGATACGATGATATATACCTAATCCGTTAATGTTCTAGATAGCTTCTCCATTATTGCGACGAGGCGTAATCCGACGAAGCAATCCAGGAAAATGGTTAGAAATGGATTGCTTTGACCATTACATGGTCTCGCAATGACGAGTTATAGGCATATACGTCATTGCGAGAAGCTACTTTAGTAGCGACGAAGCAATCTATTATGTGGTCTCGCAATGAAGTTAGTATTGCTAATACTTACGTTATAAGACTGCAAAAATAATAGAGTTTGACTAGTGGAGGAAAATTGTGTATGATCATAGTTACACCTCGATAATGGTTGTAATTTAATAGAAATAGCTATTGGATTAAGTTCTCTAGTAAGTACTCAAAAGTTTTGCTAACAAAAAGTACTTACTAGTTTTCCCAAATGTAACATTCAAGTTTTAGCTTATTAATAAGCTAAACGCTTGGGTTGTTACACTGGCTTTTTTAGTTTGAGATTTATAGCTAACCCGATTAGCATTATGTCGTCATTGCGAGAAGTGCGTAAGCACAACGAAGCAATCCAATTTTAATTTCTATGGATTGTGCGACCACTATGTGGTCTCGCAATGACGTATATGCATCCCAAACGTCATTGGGAGAAGTGCGTAAGCACGACGAAGCAATCCAAATTTAACTTTTATGGATTGCCACGACCACTATGTGGTCTCGCAATGACATGTATGCATCCCAAACGTCATTGCGAGGAGGCGTGAGACGACGAAGCAATCCAATTTTAATTTCTATGGATTGCTTCGTCGCCACTAAGGTGGCTCCTCGCAATGACGTAAATGCTAATCGGATAGCTAAACCAAAATATATATTTTAGCTCTAAAAAATTAGTCAGTAACCACTGATCTTTTTTTTATGGTCTCATTCTATTTTTGGAGTTTAATATAATTATTTGGAGGTGTCAATAAAAAATAACTCTGCCGCACGGTTTTTTAATTTTTACTTTAATCCTTGAATTCCTAGCATGACTCTTGTTAAAGAAATACAAAAATTTTTAATATCTAAATTTGAAGAACTCAAATTAACAAGAAAATCCTTTTCTAGGCAAAGTGGCATTCCTTATAATAATATTACTAGTATTATGAATGAAGTAAACTCTAGTATTCAAATGTATAATATATTGAAAATAGCCAACTACTTTAACTGTTCTATTGATGAAGTTGTAGGAAGAAGTCAATATATTTCTTTACCTAATACAGAAAATCCAGAATTTTGTAAAATTATACCAAGTGACATCATTTATAATATAAAAAAATTTCTGATTGACAGAGTAAATAAACAAAATCTAAGTTTGTATAAACTAGGTCTGGATATAGGTTTTAGCAGTCACTCTTTACGTGGTTTAGTTAATGGGAAAAGGAAGCAAAAAACTTTTAATAGCCAAATCACAATAGCCCTAGCAGATTATTTTCAAGTGTCAGTTGATGAAATGATTGGTAGGATTAAGCCTAATACTTCTGATAATGATGAATCTTCTCAACAAAGCTCCAATCGTGACAGTGATTTGAAATAATAATTTATATCAATACACTCCATCTTAACTATTCGCTATATAATTTCAGTAACTAACCAATTTGTTTAAGGACAAGTATAGTATTAATAACTCAAGTACTTTTTTATCTTAATAAAAACCGATTCTCTATCTTCATCTGCCAAATAACCTAAT
>NZ_MWZE01000006.1 GCF_002259525.1 Rickettsia endosymbiont of Culicoides newsteadi
AAGAAAACGTAATTTAATTGAAACAGTTTTTGATTATTTAAAGAACAAAATGAACCTTGAGCATACTAGACACAGATCCCCTATAAATGCTTTTGTTCATATACTTTCTACACTAGTTGCCTATTCTCTTAAGAAAAATAAACCTTCCATAAATTGCAATTTCGACTTTCCTCTAAATTATAACCTTATCCCGAATTGACGTGAGTTGTTTCGTAGTAAACAGTCGAGAGTAAATGTTAGTAATGAACAGGAGTTAGCGTCAAGAGGTGAATTAGGATATTTTTTGAACATTTATTTACTGAATTAAATAATAAGAATTTTTTTAAAGTTCCTGAGAAGAAATTACATATGACGCAAAATATTATGAATATTTTTACTCGTATAGATAAATTATCTAGTGCAGAATTGCAAACTTTAAGGGGGGTAATTGCAACTTTAAGTTCATAAAAATAGCTAATATAGTTAAGTTTATTAAAAACACTTTGCTTTTATGAAAAAATTAGCTATAGTTCCACCTGTTGCCTCTTAATAGTGAAAGTGGTAAACTATATAGTTTTTCCATAACTTTAAGGATTTAGTATATAATCTTATCATTTTAAAAGTTAATAAACTAAGAGTCAAAAGAAATAATTTTGGAGTATTGGATGCCAACAAATAATCAATTAGTCCGTTTTGGAAGAAAGTCGAAGGTTCGTAGAACAAAATCCCCGGCTTTAGAATCCAATCCATTTTTGAAAGGTGTTTGTGTAATAGTGAAAACTGTTACTCCTAAGAAGCCTAACTCTGCTCTTCGTAAGATGGCACGTGTTCGCTTAAGTAATGGGCAGTATGTCAATGCTTATATACCTGGTGAAGGTCATAATTTACAAGAACACTCAACAGTATTGGTTAGAGGCGGAAGGGTTCCTGATCTTCCGGGTGTTAAGTACCATATAGTACGTGGTGCTTATGATACTCATGGTGTAAAAAATCGTAAACAAGGACGCTCACGTTATGGTACGTCAGCGAAGCAGCAAGCTGTAAAAAAATAATTTGAAATAGAGAGATAAGATGTCACGTCGTCATGCCGCAGAGAGAAGGGTTGTCTTGCCTGATATGAAGTATAATAGCCCTTTGCTTGCTAGGTTCATTAATAACATTATGAGAGAAGGAAAAAAAGCTTTAGCTGAAAAGATAGTATATTCTGCTTTTAATAAGATAGAGAAAAAGCATAAGGTAGACCCTTATGAAACTTTCAATAATGCGATGAATAATGTTAAGCCATATCTTGAGGTTACGTCAGTAAGGGTAGGAGGGGCAAACTATCAAGTCCCGTCTCCTGTTGATGAGAAAAGGGGATATGCACTTGCATCGCGTTGGATTATTAATGCAGCCAATAAACGTTCTGAGAAGATGATGATTGATAAATTAGCTGAGGAACTATTTGAAGCGTCAAATAGTAGAGGCGTTGCTATTAAAAAGAGAGAGGATACTCATAAAATGGCTGAAGCTAATAAGGCTTTTGCTCATTTTAGTCCTAAAAAATCGCAACCAAGGTAATAAGCTATATGTCAACTACTGAATTTTCTCTTGCTAACACCCGTAATATCGGGATTTGTGCTCATATTGATGCTGGTAAAACTACTACAACCGAGCGTATTCTTTTCTATACTGGTAAATCACATAAGATTGGTGAAGTCCATGAAGGTGGTGCTACCATGGATTGGATGGAACAAGAGCAAGAGCGTGGTATTACCATTACTTCTGCTGCTACTACCTGTTATTGGCAAAATAAAAGAATTAACATTATCGATACACCAGGTCACGTAGATTTTACTATCGAAGTAGAAAGATCTCTGAGGATTCTTGATGGGGCGGTAGCGGTATTTGATGGGGTGGCCGGTGTTGAGCCACAATCAGAAATAGTATGGAGACAGGCTGATAAATATGAAGTGCCTAGAATGTGTTTTGTCAATAAGATGGACAGAATGGGTGCTAATTTTTATCAATGCGTGGAAATGATTAAAGATCGCCTTGGGGCAAAACCTTTGGTCATTCAGTTGCCAGTTGGTATTGAAGAAAATTTTAAAGGAGTTATTGACCTAATTAAGATGAAGGCAATAATCTGGAAAGATGAATCTCTTGGTGCTGAATATTCATACGAAGATATTCCTAGTGATATGCTAGAAAAAGTTGAAGAATATCGTACTTTGCTTGTTGAGATGGTTGCTGAAATTGATGATAATTTAATGGAAAAATATTTGTCAGCCGAAGAATTTACTGAAGAAGAAATTAAATCAGCAATAAGAAAAGGAACAATTAATAGAGCCTTTTTCCCAGTATTATGTGGTAGTGCTTTTAAAAATAAAGGTGTACAACCCTTGTTAGATGCAGTGGTTGATTATTTACCTTCACCGGTTGATATTGGAACCGTTAGAGGAATAGAGGTTGATTCTGGAGAAGAAAAAGATTTTAAAATTTCAGCGTCTGAACCTCTTGCTGCTTTAGCATTTAAAGTAATGACTGATCCATTTGTTGGCTCTCTTACGTTTGTCAGGATTTATTCTGGTAAGATTAGTTCTGGTGTTACTGTTATTAACACGGTAAAGAATCAAAAGGAACGAGTAGGTAGAATGTTGCTGATGCATGCTAATGAAAGGGAGGATGTTAAGGAAGCTTTGGCAGGAGATATTGTTGCCTTGGCTGGTCTGAAGAATACCACTACTGGTGATACTTTATGTGGCATGGATAAGCAGGTTGTTTTGGAGAGAATGGAATTTCCTGAACCGGTTATTGAACTAGCTGTAGAACCAAAATCAACTGCCGATCAAGAAAAAATGGGAATGGCATTATCTAGGTTAGCTGCTGAAGATCCATCTTTTAGAGTGTCAACTGATCAAGAAAGCGGTCAGACTGTTATTAAAGGTATGGGAGAGCTGCATTTAGAGATCATGGTTGATCGTATGAAGCGTGAGTTTAAGGTTGAGGTTAATGTTGGAGCTCCACAAGTAGCTTATCGTGAGACAATTACTAGTAAATGTGAAATTGACTATACCCATAAAAAACAATCTGGTGGAGCTGGACAATTTGCCCGGGTTAAAATAATATTTGAGCCTCAAGAAGCTGGAGAAGGCTTTCTTTTTGAAAGCAAAATCGTTGGTGGAGCTATACCAAAAGAATTTATTCCTGGTGTTGAAAAGGGTCTAAATAATATTAAGGATACAGGGGTAGTTGCTGGTTATCCAATGATTGATTTCAAAGCAACTTTGATAGATGGAGCATTCCACGATGTGGATTCAAGTGTATTAGCGTTTGAGATAGCTACTAAGGCTGCTTTTAGGGAAGGAATGCCAAAAGGTAATCCAAAGTTACTTGAGCCAATTATGAAAGTGGAAGTGATTACTCCAAATGAATATATGGGTGATATTATTGGCGACCTAAATAGCCGTAGAGGACAAATGCAAAGCATGGATCCAAGGGGTAATGCACAGGCGATAATTGCCAATGTACCTCTAGCTGAAATGTTTGGTTATGTTAGTACTTTGCGGTCTTTATCACAAGGTAGGTCTCAATATAGTATGGTTTTTTCTCATTATGAGCAAGTGCCGTTACAGGTAGCTGAGACTATTAAAGGTAAAAAATAAAAATATTTTTCACATAAAGTATTAGTGGATCATATATGATGTGATATTATAATTTATGGTAGTTTAAAGATTGTAGGGAAATAGTTAAAAATGGATTGGTTCGACCTACTTACGTGGTCTTGCAATGACGTTGACTGTTTTTGCAATTTTTAAATTGTGATTGTAATTTATTAAGAAATAGTTTGATTTTTTAATAAGAATGTGATAGGAGTGTAGCTCAATTGGTAGAGCATCGGTCTCCAAAACCGAAGGTTGCGGGTTCGATTCCTGTCGCTCCTGCCAATAAATGAGTTTGTATAATATGTTAAAGGAAAATAGAGTTTATAAATTTTATGAGCAAGTAAAGCAAGAAGTTTATAAAATTGTTTGGCTCGGTAAGAAGGAATTGATAACTTCAACTATTATAGTAGTGGTAGCTGTATTTATTTTTAGTATAATTTGTTTAGTATTAGATTACGGTATACATAGTATAATGCAGATTTTACTTAATATTGGGAAGTAGAAAGAATAGGTTTAGGGAAAATTGTGGTGCAGTGGTACGTTATTCATACATTATCAGGCTCAGAAAAGCGTGTAAAGCAACTGATTCTTGATCAAATTGCCAAGCAAGGTATGTCGGAATTTTTTGAAGATATCGTGGTTCCGGTTATTGAAGTACCTGAAGTTAAGCGTGGTAAGAACGTTAAGACTGAAAAGAAATTTATGCCTGGTTATATTTTGATTAAAATGAAAATGACCGATGATACTTGGCATTTGGTAAAAAGTGTCACTAAAGTTACAGGATTTTTGGGTAGTAAAAGTATACCACAAGCTCTTAGTGAAAAAGAAGTACAAAATATTTTTAGCAAGCTTGAATCTGAAACTAAAGATGCTAGGGTTTCAAAATTATATGAAATTGGTGAAGCGATAATTGTTACTGACGGTCCATTTGAGACTTTCACAGGAGTTATAGAAGAAATTGATTATGACAAAAATAAATTGCGTGTGTCTATATCTATTTTTGGTAAAGCAACTCCTATAGAATTAAATTTTACGCAAGTTAGGAAAAATAGTTAGCTTGTTTTGTGGTGATTAATGGTCATTGCGAGGAGGCGTGAAGCCGACGAAGCAATCTAGGAAAATGATTAGAAATGGATTGCTTCGACCATTACGTGGTCTCGCAATGACTTATGATGTTATTGCAAGGAGCTACTAAAGTAGTTCCTCGCAATGATGTTAAGTTATTTTCCTTATGGCTTTTAAGTGCCATGTGTAAGGTAAACAAAGACCTCTTGCAAAACTCGCTTATGCTGAGGAATTTGGAGGAAACTCGGAACGCAGAATCGCAGCGTACTCTAATGTACGTGAGGACTCGAGTACCGCATTGACGTACAAATTACCAGCAGAAGTAGAGTTTTGCAAGAGGTCTAATAGACTAATTAGTAAATTATTATTAGATAATTACCAATTAGTGTTAAATGAATAAAAATAGGATTATAATGGCAAAAAAAATAAAATCTTATATTAAGTTAACGGTGCCAGCAGGTAAAGCTAATCCAGCTCCGCCTATTGGTTCTACCCTTGGTCAAAGGAAGCTTAATATTATGGAATTTTGTAAGGCATTTAATGCTGCTACTCAAGGCTTTGAACCAGGTATGCCTATTCCAGTGCTAATTACTGCTTATGAAGATAATAGTTTTACTTTTGTAACTAAGACTTCCCCAGCATCGTATTATTTAAAACAATTTGCTAAAATTCCTAAAGGTTCTAGTGCTACTAAAAAAGAGGCATTTGTTGGTAAGGTTACCATGTCAGATTGTATGGAAATTGCCAAAATTAAGATGGTGGATCTTAATGCTGATAATTTAATAGCTGCCGCTAAAATTATTCGTGGTACTGCTGAATCTATGGGGCTTGAAGTAGTAGGAGATTAATATATGATAGTTGATAAAAAGGATGTTGTGAATAATAGAAAGTTAACTGGTGGTAAAAAAATACGGGCAGCGAGAAAGAATATAGAGTTGGCTAGCAACCGTACTTTAGCAGAAGGAATAGAAGCTTTGCAGTCGGCATCCTATACTAAATTTGATTCTACTTTGGAAGTGGTAATGAAATTAGGGGTAGATCCTAAACATTCGGATCAAATGGTGCGTGGTGTTGTGGCATTGCCAGCTGGTACCGGTAAAGTTAGTAGAGTTGCAGTGATTTGTAAGGATGAACAGATAGAAGAAGCTAAAGCCGCTGGAGCAGATATGGCTGGTTCTACAGAGATTATCGATGATATTAAGGCTGGGAAAATTAATTTTGACATTTGTATTGCAACACCAAATATGATGTCAGCAATAGGTTCGGTGGCAAGAATTCTTGGGCCAAAGGGCTTAATGCCTAATCCAAAACTTGGCACGGTAACTACAGATATCGTAACGGCAATTAAAAATGCCAAAAGTGGTCAAGTAGAGTATAGGGTTGAAAAGGCTGGTATTATTCATGCTGGAGTTGGTAAATTATCATTTACTAAACAAGATTTAGTAAATAATGCATCAACCTTGATATCTGCTGTAGTTAAAGCAAAGCCTTCTGGTGCTAAAGGAAATTATTTAAAAGCAATATATCTATCTTCTACTATGGGTCCATCAGTAAAAATAGATTTAGCAACTATATCGTAACGACAAGGAGAGTTAAGGTGTTAAGATCAGAGAAACATGAGTTTGTCGCAGAACTTGAAGGAGTGTATCAGCGGTCAAACTCCGTGATAGTTACTCATTATCATGGGCTTACTGTTAGTCAAGTGACTACGCTACGTAGGACTCTTAAAGCAAAAAATGTGGGATTCAAAGTAGTTAAAAATACTTTGTCAAAAATAGCAGCCAATAAGGCTGGTGTTGATAATGTTGCACATTTGTTTGCTGGTCCCACAGCACTAGCATATTCTGAAGACCTTGTTGAAGCTGCAAAACTTATCGTAGAATTTGCAAAAACTAATGAATGTTTGAAAATAGTTGGTGGTTTAGTAAATAACCAAGTATTAGATGCAAGCTCTGTACAACAATTGGCAAAATTGCCTTCATTAGACGCACTCAGAGGCAAAATTATTGGGCTTCTACAAGCTCCTGCAACTAAAATTGCTGGCGTTATACAAGCTCCTGCATCTGGACTTGCTAGAGTTTTGCAAGCTTATGCAAATAAAAGTTAATTTAATAAAAAAGTTTTAAAAGGAAGAAAATTATGACAGACCTAGTAAAAATCGTAGATCAATTATCAACTCTTACAGTAATTCAAGCAGCAGAGCTTTCAAAAATGCTAGAAGAAAAATGGGGTGTAACAGCCGCCGCTCCTGTAGCAGTAGCTGCAGCTCCTGCTGCATCAGAAGCAGTAGCTGAAAAGACAGCCTTTGAAGTTGTTTTGACTAGTAGTGGTGATAAAAAAATAGAAGTAATTAAGGTCACTAGAGAGCTTACTGGTCTTGGTTTGAAAGAAGCTAAAGAATTAGTTGATGCTGCCCCAAAAACGATTAAATCTGGTGTAAATAAAGAAGAAGCTGAAAGCTTTAAAGAAAAATTAGAAGCAGTTGGAGCAAAAGTTGAATTAAAATAATTTTCATAATATCAGTTATTTTATGAGAATTATGGTCGATTCAGGAGCATTTGGGGCTAGGAACAATGGAGCGACGCCTATAAGTAATAGGCGAGCATTGAGCGACAACGTCCCCAACTTCTCATCAATTGACTATAGTGAATAACTTGAATTGGTAACGTTATAAATCCGATTAGTATTTAGCCTAAGCGTCATTGCGAGGAGTGTGGAAATCGCACGACAAAGCAATCTATAAAATTAACCAAAATGGATTGCCACGACCACTATGTGGTCTCGCAATGACAGATAACGTCATTACGAGGAGCCACTTTTAGTGGTCGAAGTAATCCAAAAAAACTATTAAAATGGATTGTTTCGGAGGCTTACCCCTTCTCGCTAATAGACAGTACGATGGGTGCTTATTCGACACTAATTCAGGTTAATTGACTATATGTATATTCTAATTCTTTAAATTATTGGAGTATACATTGATATATTTAGCGTTTTTAGTACTGAATCTAGGTTTGTATTGTTGATAATGGGAATAAACTTGTTGTGTGATATTCTATTTTGCTTAAGAGTTGTGGTGCTAAATATACTTTCGTGCCTGCAAAAACTATTGCATTTTATACAAAAATATAAACAAAAAGCTATTAAACTCCTAGGGCGGATATTTTTTGTCATGGGAGAATTTGGCGTTTGTTTATTCAAAATTCTAAATCAGCTGAAGATTTGCAACAGATTTATGCATTTTAGCTTCACAGAGCCTATTAATTTAAAGAATTTATTCATACTATTTAGCAAAAATAAAAATAATTTGAGATTATGCTTGAATAATTTAAAGCTTGAATAATTAGAGAATTGGTTTCGTAAAACTATAAACTGTGCATGGGCTTTTGTTCTGAATATGCATATGTCAGATTTCTTTTTTGTTTTATATGCCAATTCTCCAAATAATTCGAACATACATTACTTCTAAATTGAGTTCTTTAAGTGGCTTTTTGTTTGGTTTCAAAACAAAAATTATTGAAAGTTACAATTTTTATCAAAAATATGACAAAAAGTTATGACAGAAACTTTGTTCACAGCAACAAGTCTATTTTTTTCAAGATTACAGCCGAGTTACCAATTACATATATTGGCAACTCGCGTTAAGATATAGAAATTAATCGGGAGATTATATGACAACGCAGTCCTTATCAATTGGTAAACGCATAAGAAAGAATTTTGGTCACATAAATTTGGTAGCATCTATACCAAATTTGATTGAGGTTCAGAAAAATTCTTATGAAAAAGGTTTTTTACAATTTGGAGTTAAAGACTTTGAGCGAGAAAACAAAGGATTACAATCAGTATTAAGTTCAATTTTCCCGATTCATGATCCCTCTAATATTGCCTATTTAGAATTTGCTAAATATGAATTTGATAATCCTAAATATGATGTTGAGGAGTGTACACAAAGAGGTCTTAGTTATGCTGCTCCCCTTAAAGTTACATTGAGATTAAGTATTTGGGATATTGATGAAGATACTGGAGCAAGAGAAATTAAAGGTATTAAAGAACAAGAAGTTTATATGGGGGATATTCCCCTGATGACCAAAAATGGTACCTTTATTATTAATGGTACAGAAAGGGTAGTAGTATCACAGATGCATAGGTCACCTGGTGTGTTTTTCTACCATGATGAGGGTAAAGTTCACTCTTCAGGGAAGTTTTTGTATTCTGCTAGGGTTATACCATATAGAGGATCATGGTTAGATTTTGAGTTTGATGCTAAAGATGTTATGTACTTTAGAATAGATAGGAAAAGAAAGCTTTATGTTACTACTCTGCTTAGAGCTATTGGAATGTCTACTAATGAAATTATAAAATTCTACTATGATACGGTAACCTGTTTTACCAAGGATGGATGCTGGGCAACGAAGTTTATACCAGAATCTGTAAATGCTCATAGGCTAGTTACTGATTTAGTAGATGCAGATACTGGTAATATCATACTGGCATCTGGGCAAAAGATCACTCCTCGTTTGGCTAAGAAGTTTGCTCAAGATGGAGTGAAAAATATTTTGGTAGAAGGTGAGTATTTGGTAGGGAAATATTTAGCACATGATCTTGTTAATCCAGATAATGGTGAGGTACTAGCTACCATTGCTGAAATGATCACAATAGATATGCTAAATTCTATTATGACTCTTGGAATTTCGTCTGTCGACGTACTTGCTATCAATACCCAATCAGGTCCTTACATAAGAAATACCTTATTTGCTGATAAAAACCAAAATTATGAATCAGCATTGATCGACATATTCAGGGTATTAAGACCAGGAGAACCGGCTAATATTGAAGCGGCTAAGATATTATTTAATAATTTATTTTTTGAGCCTGAAAGATATGATCTCTCGGAAGTTGGTCGTATTAAAATGAATTCAAGATTGGAACTTAACATACCAGAATCTACAGCTATTTTAACTATTGAAGATATTAAACATATTCTTAAAGTTTTAGTAGATCTAAAAGATGGCAAAGGTTCGATAGATGATATTGATCATCTTGGTAATAGAAGAGTTAGGTCAGTTGGTGAATTAATTGAGAATCAATTTCGGATTGGTCTGGTTCGTATGGAAAAATCAGTACTTGAAAGAATGTCTGTGGTTGATCTTGATGCGGTTATGCCTCATGATTTAGTAAATTCAAAAGTTTTAGTTTCTGTAGTAAAAGAATTTTTTAGTACATCACAACTTTCCCAGTTTATGGATCAAACTAATCCATTATCAGAAATAACTCATAAGAGAAGATTATCAGCTTTAGGACCTGGTGGAATTAGTAGGGAGAGAGCTGGATTTGAAGTGAGGGACGTTCACCCTACCCATTATGGACGTATTTGCCCAATCGAAACACCAGAAGGACAGAATATCGGTTTGATTAATTCCATGGCTACTTATGCTAGGGTTAATAAACATGGTTTCATTGAAACTCCTTATCGAAAAGTTGTAGATGGTCGTGTAACAGATGAAGTTGTTTACTTGTCAGCAATTGAAGAAGGAAAATATAAAATTGCTCAAGCTAATGCAGTTATCGATAAAAAAGGTTTATTACAGGAAGAGTTAATTAACTGTCGGATTGATGGTGGTAATTTTGTTATGGTTACCCCGGCAGAAATAGATTATATTGACGTTACTCCGATGCAGGTTGTTTCTGTTGCTGCATCACTTATTCCATTTTTAGAAAATGATGATGCTAATAGAGCTTTGATGGGATCAAATATGCAACGTCAGGCTGTACCACTTATTAGAAGTGATGCTCCTTTAGTTGGTACTGGTATTGAAGGAATTGTTGCCCAAGATTCTGGAGTTTCAGTTGTCGCCTTACATGATGGAATAGTAGAGCAAGTTGAATCGACTAGAATAGTAGTAAGGACTAAGGAGCAGAAAACAGATGGCTCACCTGGTGTAGACATTTATAATTTATTGAAATTTCAAAGATCTAACCATAATACTTGTATTAATCAGAAACCATTAATTAATGTTGGTGATTATGTCGCAAAAGGTGAAGTAATTGCTGATGGACCAAGCACCGATAATGGGGAGATAGCTCTTGGTAGAAATGTTCTGGTGGCTTTCTTACCATGGAGTGGTTATAATTTTGAAGATTCAATTTTAATATCAGAACGTATTGTAAAAGATGATGTTTACACTTCAATTCATATTGAAGAATTTGAAATAATTGCTAGAGATACTAGACTTGGGCCTGAGGAAATCACTCGTGATATCCCAAATGTTAGTGATGAAAGTTTGCGTCATCTTGACGAAGTAGGTATAGTATATGTTGGGGCAGAAGTAAAACCAGGTGATATTTTGGTGGGTAAGGTTACTCCTAAAAGTGAGTCACCTATGACTCCGGAAGAAAAATTACTTCGAGCTATTTTTGGAGAAAAGGCTTCGGATGTTCGGGACTCTTCTTTACGCGTTCCTTCTGGAATCACTGGTAAAGTGGTAGAGGTACGAGTATTTTCTCGTAGAGGAGTAGAAAAAGATGAGCGTGCTATAGCTATTGAAAAACAACAAATTGAAAAATTATCAAAAGACAGAGATGATGAACTTCGAGTCATAGAGCATTTTGTTTTTATGCGTTTAGAGAAGATTCTAACAGGACAAATAGTTGTTAGTGGTCCTAAATCGGTAAAACCTGGTCAATTAATTAGCGAGCAAACCCTTGGATCATTATCAAAGGGACAATTTTGGCAGCTAATTGTTGAAGATGCTGATGTAATGAATGAAATTGAGCAAATTAAACGTCATTATGATGAAAAGAAAGATAGACTCAATAAGTGTTTTAGTAACAAAGTAGAAAAACTACAAAGTGGCGATGATTTACCACAAGGGGCTCTTAAAGTTGTAAAAGTATTTATTGCGACTAAACATAAGCTGCAACCTGGAGATAAAATGGCGGGAAGACACGGAAATAAAGGTGTTATCTCTCGTATTATGCCAGAAGAAGATATGCCATTTTTAGAAGATGGTACAGTAGTTGATATAGTTCTTAACCCACTTGGTTTACCTTCACGGATGAATATAGGACAGATTTTAGAGACTCATCTTGGTTGGGCGGCAGTAAATCTTGGTAAAAAAATATCTTCTATGTTGAAGCAAGTTCATAACAATAATCTTGATATAGAAGAGTTTAAATCTTTTGTATCGAAGGTATATGGCGAGAATTCAACGACAAAAGATATAAAGCAAATGTCCAATGAAGATATTATGGCATTTTGTCATAATATCGATAAGGGGGTATATTTTTCAACTCCGGTTTTTGATGGGGCAAAGGTTGAGAACGTAAAAGAAATGCTAGCTATGGCAGATCAAGATCCATCTGGTCAAATTAAGTTAATTGATGGTAGAACAGGAGAGTATTTTGATCGTACTGTTACAGTTGGCTATAAATATTTCCTAAAACTGCACCATTTAGCTGATGATAAAATTCATGCTCGTTCTATCGGTCCTTATAGTTTGGTAACTCAACAACCATTAGGTGGTAAATCGCATTTTGGTGGTCAGAGATTTGGGGAGATGGAATGTTGGGGCTTGCAAGCTTATGGTGCTGCTTATACGTTACAAGAAATGTTAACTGTAAAATCGGACGATGTGGTTGGTAGAATTAAAATTTATGAATCGATTGTTCGAGGTGATAATAATTTTGAATCTGGTATCCCTGAGTCATTTAACGTAATGATCAAAGAGTTTAGATCCTTATGTTTGAATGTCAAGCTTGAAGATACTACAACAGATTAATAATATAGTGAATTAACTTGAATTTGCAACGTTATAAACCAGATTAGTATTTAGCCTCAGCGTCATTGCGAGGAGCCACTTTAGTGGCGACGAAGCAATCCAAAAAACGATTAAAATGGATTGCTTCGGAGGCTTACGCCTCCTCGCAATGACCTTTGGCGAGCAGATTTTTTATTTATTATTAAGCAATTTTGCAAAAATAATGAGAATGGCTATTAGTGTAGTATAAAAATCTGCTATATTTATAGATATAACCGAATTTGCAATAACTTGTTATATCGAATTCAGGCTAAACTAGAGCTGATAAAATTTTTTAAGGAAAAATCTTTATGACAACAGGAATGACAAATTTTTATGGGCAATTAAGCAGTACTCAGCAATTTGATCAAATAAGAATCAATATTGCTAGTCCTGACCAAGTGCGTTCATGGTCTTTTGGTGAAGTGATGAAACCTGAGACGATAAATTATCGTACGTTCAAGCCAGAAAAAGAGGGATTATTCTGTGCTAGGATTTTTGGACCAGTAAAAGACTATGAATGTCTTTGTGGTAAATATAAGCGTATGAAATATCGTGGCATTACTTGTGAGAAATGCGGTGTTGAAGTTACTACATCTAGAGTTCGTCGAGAAAGAATGGGGCATATTGAACTAGCAGCACCAGTTGCTCATATATGGTTCTTGAAATCTCTACCATCAAGGATTAGTACCTTGCTAGATATGACCATGAAGGATTTGGAAAAAGTTCTGTATTTTGAAAGTTATGTAGTTGTTGATCCTGGGTTATCTGATCTACACAAAGGAGAGCTTTTATCAGAAGATAGTCTGCAAAAGGCACAAGATGAGTATGGAGGAGATAATTTTACGGCTTCTATTGGGGCGGAAGTAGTTCGCCAAATGCTTTCAGAACTTGATTTACCTGAATTAAAGAAGAAATTACAAGAGGATTTATCAAGTACCTCTTCAGAAATTAAAAAGAAGAAGATTGTCAAAAGACTTAAGTTAGTGGAAGATTTTCTGGAATCCGAAAATAAGCCAGAATGGATGATTATGACCGTTCTGCCAATTATTCCACCTGAGATTAGACCATTAGTTATGCTTGATGGAGGCAGATTTGCCACTTCTGATCTTAACGAACTTTATAGAAGAGTTATTAATAGAAATAATAGATTAAAAAGACTACTAGAACTAAAGGCACCGGATATTATCATCCGAAATGAAAAAAGGATGTTACAAGAATCAGTCGATGCATTATTCGATAATGGTCGTCGTGGTAAGGTAGTAAAAAATACTAATAAGCGTCCATTTAAGTCGCTTAGTGACATGTTAAAAGGTAAACAAGGTCGGCTTCGTCAGAATTTGCTGGGTAAAAGGGTAGATTATTCTGGTCGTTCCGTTATCGTTGTTGGACCAGAGCTTAAGCTGCATCAATGTGGGTTGCCAAAGACCATGGCTTTGGAATTATTCAAACCATTTATTTATTCAAAGCTTGAATTACATGGAATTGCTACCACTATAAAAGCTGCTAAAAAAATGGTTGAAGCTGAAAAACCAGAAGTATGGGATATTTTAGAAGACGTTATACGTGAACACCCGGTATTGCTTAATAGAGCACCAACTTTGCACCGTTTAGGTATCCAGGCTTTTGAACCTTTACTGATAGAAGGGAAAGCTATTCAGCTACATCCTTTAGTTTGTGCTGCGTTCAATGCTGACTTTGATGGTGACCAGATGGCAGTGCATATCCCTCTTTCAATCGAGGCACAGCTTGAAGCCAGGGTGCTTATGATGTCAACAAACAACATATTGAGTCCAGCAAATGGTCGTCCGATTATCGTACCTGATAAGGATATAGTACTGGGTCTTTATTATTTAACTATGGCTTTTGATAATGAGCCTGGTGAAGGAATGGTATTTGCCAAAATGTCAGAGGTTGAGCATGCTTTGTATAATAAGGTAATAACTATTCACTCGAAGATAAAATTTCGTCGCGATATGCTTAATGCTGCAGGGGAAGTTGTAGCAACTATGGTCGATACTACCCTTGGTAGATTAATTATTGGAGATTTATTACCTCGTAATTATAATGTTGGGTTTAAGTTTGTCAATAAAGCCATGACTAAAAAGGATATATCGGGGGTAATTGATTTGGTATATCGCCATTGTGGTCAAAAGTCTACGGTGATTTTTGCTGATCAGCTAATGAAACTTGGATTTAAATATGCTTGTTCCTCAGGTATTTCTTTTGGTATGGACGATATGGTTGTACCAAAATCAAAAGATACTCATATTAATGCAACATTGACTGAGGTCAAAGAGTTTGAACAACAATATTCTGATGGTCTGATTACCTATGGTGAGAAATACAATAAAGTAATTGATTCTTGGTCGAGATGTACTGATAAAGTAGCAAATGACATGATGAAAGAAATTGCTACGATGCCGGTTAATGATAAACCTAATCATCAAAAAGTAAATGCTATATATATGATGGCTACTTCAGGAGCAAGAGGATCAGCAGCACAGATTAAGCAGTTAGCCGGTATGCGTGGTTTGATGGCTAAACCATCAGGCGAGATTATTGAAACTCCTATTATTTCTAATTTCCGTGAAGGTCTTACGGTTCTTGAGTATTTTAATTCTACACATGGGGCACGTAAAGGTCTGGCGGATACAGCATTGAAAACCGCTAACTCTGGGTATTTAACTCGTAGATTAGTTGATGTTGCTCAAGATTGTATAATTACCGATGAAGATTGTCACACTACAAAAGGTATAGAAGTTAGAAGTATTATTGATGGTGGTGAAGTTATTGTATCACTGGCAGAGCAGATTTTAGGTAGAACAGTGGCAATTAACGTCTATCACCCAGTGACTAATATGCTATTACTATCAGCTGGAGAATTAATTAACGAAGCAAAATTAGAAGAAATCGAATCTTCTGGTCTAGATTCAGTGCTAGTACGATCTGTTTTAACATGTGAGATTCCTGACGGAATATGTGTAAAATGCTATGGTAGAGATCTAGCTACTGGTTCATTAGTTTCAGTAGGAGAAGCAATTGGAGTGATTGCCGCCCAGTCAATTGGTGAGCCAGGTACTCAGCTAACCATGAGAACTTTCCATATTGGAGGAGCTGCGACAAAAGGTGCTGAAGTATCATCAATAGAAGCTTCTCATGATGCAAAAGTGAAGATTCTAGGGCGTAATGTGGTTATTGATTCTGAAGGTCGTAGGATTGTAATGGGTCGTTCATGTGAGTTATTATTATTGGATAGTAACAATAATGAGAAAGCAAGGCATAAAGTACCGTATGGGGCAAGATTGATAGCTGATGATTCAGATAATGTAAAAAAGGCACAAAAATTAGTAGAGTGGGATCCATATACTATTCCAATTATTACCGAGAAATCTGGTAAAGTTGTATTCAAAGATATGGTAGAAGGGGTATCAATTCGTGATATTACTGATGAAGCAACTGGTATTTCTAGCAAAGTTATAGTTGAATCAAAACAATATTTACGTGGAGCAGAGTTACGTCCTCGTATCCAATTAGTTGATGAGAATGGAGAAACCATTATGTTATCCAATGGTTTAGAGGCTAGATACTATATACCAGTAAATGCTATTTTAAGTGTTGAAGATGGGGCTAAAGTATCAGTAGGAGATATCTTGTCACGTATTCCAAGGGAATCAACTAAAACCAAAGATATTACTGGTGGTCTTCCAAGGGTGGGCGAACTTGTTGAAGCTAGACGTCCAAAAGATCATGCCGTTATTGCAGAAATAGATGGTAGAGTTGAATTTGGTAAAGACTATAAGTCAAAAAGACGTATTATTATTCAGCCAAGTGAAGGTGGTATGCCAATTGAGTATATGGTACCAAAAGGCAAGCATGTTGTGGTTAATGAGGGTGATTTTGTTAAAAAAGGCGATATGTTAATTGATGGTAATCCAGTACTACAGGATATTTTAAAAGTAATGGGAGTGGAAGCTCTTACAAGTTATATGGTTGGAGAAATTCAAGCAGTATATCGTTTACAGGGTGTAAAAATTGACGATAAACATATCGAGGTAATAATCCGTCAGATGCTACAAAAAGTAGAGATAACCAATTCTGGTGATACGACATTAATGGTTGATGAGAAGATAGATCATCGCGAATTTGCTGAAATTAATGAAAAAGCTATTAAGAATGGTTTAAGACCGGCGGAAGCTCAGGTAATTCTGCAAGGTATTACTAAGGCATCGCTGCAAACTAGATCGTTTATTTCAGCGGCTTCTTTCCAAGAAACAACGAGAGTTTTAACGGAATCGGCTATAGCTGGAAGAGTTGATAAGTTACGTGGACTGAAAGAAAATGTCATAGTTGGTAGATTAGTGCCGGCAGGAACAGGCTTTTACATGAATAGGATGCGTAAACTTGCCGCTAGGTTAGATCAAGAAGAGATTAATTATCAAAAAACTTTAGAGAATTAATCTTATCTTTACTCTGTTTATAGTCAATTTTTGTCATTCCCGCGAAGGCGGGAATCTAGATACCTGCCTTCGCAGGTATGACACTTAGTTAAGCAGGGGTGACAAGAAAGCACGGAAATGATATATGGATTGCCACGCTCACATATGTTCGCTCACAATGACAAGTTATAGATTTATACGTCATTGCGAGAAAGACCGTAGGTCGACGAAGCAATCCACAAAAGTAACCAAAGATGGATTGCCACGCTCACATATGTTCGCTCGCAATGACAAGTTATAGATTTATACGTCATTGCGAGAAAGACCGTAGGTCGACGAAGCAATCCATATAGTCTTGATGTATCTATACTAATTCTCATGGATTGCTTCGTCGCTACTAAAGTAGCTCCTCGCAATGACGCTTAGCAGTCAGCTTTTTTACTCATCATAAGGAAATAAATAAAAAATTGTAGGGTACTATGCTCTATAACACTCATTGATGACTTCTTTTTGCCAATTATAATATTTATTTTTTTCGTATTCCTTACCTATGTTATATGGCGGTGATGTTATTATTAAATTTATACTGTTATCTGAAATCTGTTTTAATAATTTCATACAATCACCTTCAAATAGAATTGCTTGATTATTTAAATCAAAACTATTTTTTAAGATATTATGTTCTTGTTTTTGACAAGGCAATTTATTCACAAATTCACTAAAACTATAATTCTTTTCCTGTATTTCAGGTATTTTAATTGCTTCTTGTGTCATATTTTAGAAAATTAAAGTTTTATTAATATTCATCCTTATAGACTCCCCACAATATTTTTTTAGGTAGCCACCCAGTATAATTTTTACAACGCACTTGGCAATGATCTTTTTTGCATTTATTAAGTAAGCAACGGACTTGATTACTTACTTTTACAATAATTTTATTTTGATCATCAGGCACTTTAGTAAGTGCTACCAACTCTGGGCTTACCACAATCACCGATCTTTTACCGGATAATACGCTGGAATGCACCCAGCCACCTTCTCCTTTTATGTCCTGAATTTGCCTCCATTGTTCATATTCTGCAATAATTTCTACAGGTTCCCCTTTTTTAATAAATACCCATTCTATAGGGGCTCTTATCGTAGGACCAACTCTAGCATTTACCTCATTAGCCTTTATCGCGGCAAATCTAGGTATAGGTAACCTTTGATCATCGGCATTTGTTAGCAAAGGTATAGTGGCTAAAATAAGCCCAATCCAAATATATAGCCCCATATATAGTTTTTGTTGTAATAGTAGCAATAATTTGATCGCCATGAGTAACACACCTAGTATTTCTCTGAATCACTTTCTTCTAATTCATGCAATGCATCATCTCGCTTAGCTGTTACATAATTACCTGACCTAAATTGCCCTTTGATACGATTTATTTCATATTCACTCAAACCAATAAATTTTAGAATAGTTCCACCAAGCTGTAACCCAGTCTCATAATTTTCTGGGATGATTGTGGTTGCTCCAGCATCATAAAATTCTCTAGCATTTTGTAAATTTTTTAATCTTACAATAACCTCAAGATCTGGAAAATTACTTGAGATTGTTCGAAGAGATTTTTTGATAGTAACCTTATTATTCATTGTAAGCGCTAGAGCTAAAATCCTTTCTGCTCCGACGGCTTTTAACGTATCAATTTGTGATACATCTCCCCTAAAAACTGGAAATCCATTAGCTGTTTCTTCTTTGACAATTTCGTCATTAACATCTAATGCTATATAATTGATTCCTTCAGCTTCTAGCACTGATGCTACCATCTTACCAACACTACCAAAACCAGCAATTATTATATGATTTGTTAAATCTCTTGCCCCAAGTTCTATAATTTGTATTGGAGTTTTCCCAAGCTGCTTATCAAGTTTTTCAGCAAGTTTTCTACCTAAAATTGCTAGTAATGGAGTCAATGCCATGGTACATGTCACCACTAATAAAAGCACATTGGCAGTACTCTCTTCAATAACCCCAGTTTCTTTACCAAGACCAAATAAGATAAAAGCAAACTCTCCGCCTTGTGACAATAATAAACCGGCGTGCAATGCCACTCCCCGATTAAAACCAAATAAGATACAAAAGGCGGTAATAATTAATGTTTTTACCATGATCAAGGCAACAGTGCAAGTTAGGATAGTTGATATTTGAGCATATATTTCTTGTGCGTCGATATTCATACCAACGCTCATAAAGAATAGTCCTAACAATAAGCTTTTGAAAGGATATATACTTTCTTCCGCTTGCAATCGAAAATCTGTTTCTGCAACCAAAACCCCCGCAACAAAAGCTCCTAAAGCAAGTGATAGACCAAAATAGTTTGTTGCCCAAGCAGCAGACAAAACTACCAATAAAGTCATGGAAATTGGTAGCTCGTTTATATCACCATTTTCTGATGAAATGAACCCAAACAAAGGTCTTAGCAATACCCTACCTGCAACAAATATAGCAAATAGAGCTATAATAGCCTTAAGCAAAGCTATCCCTAGAGCTGATACTAAAGAAATTTTACTATCGCTAGCAAATAGCGGTACAATAACTAGCAGTGGTACAACTGCGAGGTCTTGTAATAACAAAATAGCTAGGGATATACGCCCGAGTTGAGTCGCTTGGCTACGGCTTTCTTCAATAACTTGCATAACAAGTGCCGTCGAGGATAAAGCAAGACCACCCCCAATAATAATTGCAGCACCACTATTACCGCTAATTAGAGCAACAGCAGCAGCAATTATTATAGCAGTTGTTAATACTTGCAGTGAGCCAAGACCAAATACATACCTCCTCATTACCTTTAATCTTTCAAAAGATAATTCCAAACCTATAGCAAAAAGCAAAAAAACTACTCCTAATTCTCCTAATAATTTTGTCTGATCATAGGTTACAATCCTGAATCCATTATCACCAATTACCGCTCCGGCAATTAAATATCCCAAAACAGGACTGAGATTAAGACGTTTCAGTATTGCTACAACAAATACACCAGTTCCTAATAAAATTATAATATTGATAAGAATATGTTCTTCCATTTACACCTTTTCTTTAGAAGTTATTTATATATAGTCAATTGATGAGAAGTTGGTGACATCATCATTCAATGCTTGCCTATTACTTATAGACACTGCCCCATCATTCCTAGCCCAAATTTTCCTGGATTGACTATACATTATTTTTTAACTACACTAAGTAGTTTTCAGTAAAAAATCTAATATTTTTAATTTATTTTTTTCCCCACATCTCTTCTAACTTAAAATGCTCTCTAGTTTCTGGGTAAAAAATATTCACTAATATATCTCCAACGTCTATTAACACCCATTCAGATTTTCCAAGCCCTTCAATATTAGTACTGATATTAGCTTGATTCTTTAGCTCTAAAGCTAAATATTCAGCAATTGCTCCGACATTTTTAGTTGAACGTCCGCTTGCAAGAATAATATATTCAGCTAAGGTGGTTTTTTGCTTTATATCTATTACAACTATATCTTCTGCTTTTTTTTCTTCTAAACATTTAACGACAAACTCTTTTAATAGTTCAATATTTTTTATCATAATTATCCTTTTGTTTTTTTCGAATCTAAGATGATGGCTTTTTTGTAAAGAATTAATTATTGCAGGCTATAAATTTTTGCTATATTCTGCATAAAAAGTTTAAAAAAATGGCAATATCTATTACAGAACTTGAAAAGATTATACGTTATAGTTTTCCAAATGCCAAAATAAAAATCATTGATCTAGCTGGGGATCAGGATCATTATTCCTTAGAAATACAAGATGATGCTTTTTGGGGAATCAGTCTCATTAATCAGCACAAGATGGTAAAAAAAGCTTTAGCAGAAATATTGGATAATAATAAATTACATGCTATCACTATCAAAACTATCAATTCTCCATTAAATAATTAGTTATCGTAAGTAGCCTCCTAGTATTTAAAAATTTAAAATTCGGTAGCACTTCCCAAGCTTTTATAATATAATGCAGCTAATGATAAATGTATATAGCAATAAATTAAGCATTCGTAGCTCAGCTGGATAGAGCGTTGCCCTCCGAAGGCAGAGGTCGTTGGTTCAAATCCAATCGAGTGCACCACATTCCCGCTTCGGTGCGGAATCTAACCCACAACTGTTGAAAGTTAGAAGAGGAAGCGGGTTTTAGACCGGGTAGTTTAAAAGTCGTATGTGGTCAACGTCATTGCGAGAAAGACCGTAGGTCGACGAAGCAATCCATAAAAGTAACCAAAGATGGATTGCCACGACCACTACGTGGTCTCGCAATGACAGAAAACCTATCTAAAACCGCTTCCTCTTCTAACTTTCAACAGTTGTGGAATCTAACCCCCTGCTTATGCAGGGTGACAACCATTGTCTTATATTTTATTCAAATCTGTAAAAAACTTGATTATCGAGTATAAAGTAATAGGTAAGCGACGAGTAACGACGTTACCAACTTCTCATCAATTGACTATAGCAGGAAGGGAATATGTTGAGGGAAGCTAAGATTAACAAATAAAATCTATACTTTATTCCTAAATAGGGTTACTATTTAGGTTCTTATTCCTAAATAGTAACCCTATGTATACAAGATATTTAAAATTGAACTTAAGTAACAGGCAAACAGCTTTTTTATGGGGAGCTAGGAAGGTAGGGAAATCAACTTATTTAAAAAGTCTGTATCCTAATTCGATATATTATGACCTATTAAAAACTGATCTATACATTAAGTATCTAAAACAACCTTCAAAATTTAGAGAAGAAATATTAGCATTAGATTTAGCTAAACTCACCTTTCCTATAATAGTAGATGAAGTACAAAAAGTTCCAGCATTACTTGATGAGATACATTGGCTTATAGAGAATAGTGATAGTTATTTCATTTTATGCGGTTCAAGTAGTAGAAAATTAAGAGCCTATGGTACAAATTTATTAGGTGGTAGAGCGATAAAATATAATTTCTATCCATTGATATATCCTGAAATACAGTCAGAATTTAATCTTCTAAAAATATTTAACAATGGCTTAGTTCCATCACATTTCATTAGTAATAATCCTCGTAAGTTACTAAAAGCTTATGTTGAGGATTATTTAACTAATGAGATTCGAGCTGAGGGATTAGTAAGAAATATAACTGCTTTTAGTAGATTTATAGATAGCACAGCCTTCTCTAGCGGTGAACTATTAAACTATTCTAACATAGCTCGGGATTGTTCTATTGATGCCAAAACAGTTAAAGAATATTACCAAATACTAGTTGATACTTTAGTAGGATATTTAGTTTATCCATATCAAAAGAAAATTAGTAGAGAAATTATATCATCTCACCCCAAATTTTATTTTTTTGATGTGGGAGTTGCAAATAGCATTAGTCAAAATCGTTTTGATAATATCAAAGGTTCAGAAGCAGGAAGAGCTTTAGAGCACTACGTATTTACTGAGTTACAAGCATATGTAAACCTAAATGATTTAGATCATCGTATAAATTATTGGCGTACTAAAACCGGTTTAGAAGTTGATTTTATAATTAGCACTATTACCAGCCAACCATTACCAATTGAAGTAAAAATATCTTCAAATGTCCACAAAACCGAATTAAAAGGTATAAAATCTTTTATGGAAGAACATCAAATAGATAAAGGTTATTTAGTTTGTTTAGAAGATACTTCTAGGAAGATAATTTGGGGTAATCAACAAATTAACATATTGCCAATAGAAGAATTTTTAACAAAATTATGGAATCATACGATTTTTAAGTCGTATTGGGGAAATATCCACTGAGGAAACAGTATAGTCAATTGAATTTATTTTAATTAGTAATCATAACTTATCTGATAATCCGCCATTTAGGGTTTTCAGTAGTTCAGTGATCTTAGCGACAGATAGTTTGGTTATTTTCGCTACTTCCTCAATATAACTGCCATTTTCTATCATCATTTTTATTAATTCAGCTTTACCTTCTTCTCTACCTCTGACTTCACCAATTTGGATACCTTCTTCTCTACCTTCTACTCTACCTTCTTCTTTGCCTTCCCTCCGTGCTTTCTTGAGAGTGTTAGCTTCAATACGTAGCCATTTCAGGTGTTCTTCATATGAATCACGTTCTTCTTTAGTGAAATTCATCACATCCAGAACTGTCAGGGCTTTTTTTAGGCTAGCATCATTTAACTCTTTAGGTAAATTATCTTTGTTCAGCAAATCATGTCTAGTTAAAAAAGTACTCCATCTATCAAGAGAGGTTTTTACCTTCTTTACTATGTCCGTCAGCTGTTCCTTCGGATTATTAGTAAACTTATTTAGCTCAATAGTATGCAATTCTAAATCTTTGAAATATAACAAACCACTATCTTTTTCTACTATATGAAACACATTATGATATTTATTTTCATGTAAAATAGAGGTAAAATTTAATATATGAATACCAATGGCTTTCGATAAAGTAGCATAATCCTCTGCATTCTTTAATTGCTCAGTATATAACTTTGCCCAATAATATAGAGCTCTTTTGTCATAATCATCCGCATCAGTAATTTGCATTTCGATATTAAATCTTTTGCCATCTTTTCCTTGAGCTTTAATATCTAAAATTGACAATTTATCGCTCTTGAAATTTTTTGGATTATATGGATTGAGAAGTTGTACTTCTGTTACTTGGTCTTCTCTAGATACAATCGAATTGATCAGCGAAATAAGCAAATCCTTATTCTCTTCAACTCCGAAGATTTTTTTAAAGGCAATATCAACCCTAGGACTAATATTTGACATAAATCTAACTCTATATTTATTTTTTACAAATGGTTATATCTATAAATATAGCAGATTTTTATGCTCCACTAATAGCTGTTTTCATTATTTTTGCGATATTTTATTTTTTTATTTCCTGATTCGGTACCTTACTTTACGTATGGCATTAAAAGTCACAGGAAAAACAACCTGACACTATTAGCGAGGAACCACTTTAGTGGCGCCGAAGCAATCCAATGAATGCGTAAAGTGAGTATAGTAGCAACAAAGCAAATCACCCATTTTTCGATACTTGTACTATAGCAGGTCTAAGTAACCTATCTTTTATCTTATATCCTGATTGCATAACCGCTATGACACTATCCTGATCATATTCCTCTGATACTATCTGTGAAATTGCATGATGTATATTGTAATCAAACTTTTCCCCTAATAATGGTTCTATTGATTCTAAACCGTGTTTTTGTAGTATACTAGTCAGCTCCCCCTTAGTCATCTCTACTCCAGTAATAATATTAGCTATATCCCCTTCCATATTTTGTGGCTTATGCTCCAAAGCTCTAGAAAGATTATCATTAACACTGAGCAAATCTTTAGCAAAAGAAAAAATTGCATAATCTCTTGCCTCTTCAATTGATTTTTCTAGGCGTTTCCTAGTATTATCAGATTCGGCTATTGTCCTTAGCAACTTATCCTGCAAAATCTCAATTTGGTTTTTTAAACTAGCAATCTCTTGCAAGCTATCTTGTAACATTATGGTATCATCGGAAAGCTGGTTTTCTACTTCATTATTTATTAGTTTCTCATCAGTGTCAGCACCAATTTCCTGATTATTATTGTTCTCTTGTTGTTTTTCCATATTTACAGCCTTTTTTCTTGCAAAAATCTACTTTCTTAACATATAGTGTAAATCTTTGTATTTTCAAGTCAATTTTAACTAAGTAATAACCTATGAGAGCTTTTGATAGAAAAAATAATCAATTACGTAACATTTCAATTGAACCTTCAGTTCTGCTTAATGCTGATGGTTCGTGTCTTGTTAAGTTTGGCAATACCCATGTAATATGTAGTGCAACCTATGAAACAAATGTTCCGCCATTTCTACGAGGGCAAAATCAAGGTTGGATAAGTGCTGAATATGGTATGTTACCACGTTCAACTCACCAGCGTATGAAGCGTGAATCAACGCAAGGAAAGCAGTCAGGTAGGACTCAGGAGATTCAAAGGCTAATTGGCAGATCGATGCGTACGGCAATTAATCTAAAAGCCTTGGGGGAAAAACAAATCATCCTTGATTGTGATGTAATTAATGCTGATGGCGGAACTAGAACAGCAGCAATTACTGGTAGCTATATTGCACTTCATTTAGCAATTAGAGCATTAATTGCTAGGAAGGTTATTAAAACTAACCCTTTAATTAGCCAAGTAGCAGCCATTTCATGTGGTATATATAAAGGGCAGCCAATAGTTGATCTTGATTATCTAGAAGATAGTAATGCTGAGGTAGATGCCAATTTTGTTTTTGCCGACAATGGAAATATAATAGAAATTCAAAGTACAGCTGAAAAAACCCCCTTTTCTGAAGAACAATTTTATGCTATGCTACAATTGGCAAGAAGTGCAACCTCTGATCTATTCAAGTTGCAAAATCAAATATTATTGAAGTAGCAAAAATTAATCTATCTAGATAAACAAAAGTTTACTATAGATAAATACTAATCGGATTAATTATTAGTTGTTTACTTTTTTATAAAAATACCTTAATATTTAGAAACATTAATTTTATAAAAAAAGCTTTATTTATGGTAAACTTACAAACCAAACTTAACTCATTAATGACTCAAAAAAATATCAATGCTATAGAGATAGAGAAAAAAACTGGATTAAGCAGAAATACTGTTTATAGCATTTTATATGGTAGTTCAAAAAATCCTAGTGCTACTAATTTACAATTAATTGCCAAAGCCTTAGATATTAATTTGGCAGCTCTTGTTGTTGATAGCGAAGTAAGCACTGAGGTGCTAACTGTTGATCAGATGAAAATTTTTAGCAAATCCACTAATTTAACCATTAATATGTTAGTTGAGAAGAATTTAAACTTTTCATTTGCTAATCTTACGGCTCTAATCAAAGAAGTATACGAATATGCTCTAAAAAAGCAGTCTGTTGATAATACATTTATAGATTGGATGATTGAGAAATATCACAAACCTTGATTTTTTCTTTGCCGATAAATTTTATCAACGATTGGTGATTATACAGCCTCCCGACTTCCGCAAAAAAATGTTGAAAGATGGGAAGAGAGGATATGGAGGAGCCATAGAGCTGAGAAATGATTTTTTCAGGCGGTCTGTTGTGCCTAGCGAGTAATTTATTGCTGACTTTGGTTTTTGTTATGATATAAATATATTATTACATATTAATTCTACAATTATCTACATGTACATACGTCGTAAAAAAACACCAAATAGTCCAAGGCAATCAATACAAGTGGTTGAAGGATACCGAGATAGCAAAGGTAATGTCAAACAACGTATTGTCCGACATTTAGGGGTATTCTTCGATGATGCAGAAGAAGCCAAATTAGTTGCATTAGCAGAGGATTTAATTGTAAAGATTAAAGCTGAACGGTCAGCAGCTTCCGGTCATGGTAGCTTCTTTGCTGATGATTGCTTAGCTAGCAAAAAAGGTCGCCCAGTCAAAAAGCAACTATCGGATATTATCCCTGTTAATCAAGTTAAATTAGACGAAATAGTTGAGACTGCTCGGCTTGTAGAAGGGGTGCATGAGGTAGGCGGATATGTTTACGATCAAATGGATTTCAACCAACTAATGCAACGTAAACGTGATTCTGAGATGCTTCGTGATTTGGTATTAGCCCGTATGGTAAAGCCGGATAGCAAGAGTGGTCTAGCACAATATTTAAGCGAACAATTTGACAAAAACCATGATTTAGACGCCATATATCGCATGATGGATAAATTGCAGGAGCAGATACCTAAAATTAAAGAATTATGCTTTAAAAATACCTTGGCTCTAATCCCCAACAAGCAGGTGAGTTTAGTGTTTTTTGATGTTACAACATTATATTTTGAATCAACAGAAGTCGATGAACTCCGGGCGTTTGGTTATAGTAAAGACCATCGCTTTAATACTACTCAATTAGTGCTGGCTCTTGCGACTAATGAAGATGGATTACCGCTTGGCTATGAGCTATTTAGTGGTAATACCGCCGAAGTTAAGACCCTATTGCAAGCTATTAATAGTTGGCAAAGTTTTTTAAAAGTTAAGGATGTATGCTTTATAGCTGACCGAGCAATGTTTAGTAAAGCTAATTTACAAGCTCTTGATGAGTCTGGTTATCGTTATATTGTAGCAGCAAAGTTAAAGTCACTGAAGAACGAGTTAAAGGAAAAGATTTTAGCGGAAGATAATTATGTACCTACTGTATTAGGCAATGATTTTGCGTGGATTGCTGAATTTGAGCATGAGGGCAAACGTTTGATCACTAGCTATAAAGCCAAGAGAGCGAGGAATGGTGCAAAAGAAAGGCAAAATATTTTGGATAAAATCAAAAAAACTATAGGTGAATCTGGAAGTACTAAAAAGCTTATTTCTAATAGTGGAGTTAAAAAATATACTTCAAGTGAGAATAATAAAAGTTATCTTGATGAAGATAAAATCCAACAAGATAGTGAATGGGATGGTTTACATGGAATAATCACCAACGATAAAAGCATTAATGCCAAAGAAGCGATTGGCAAATATGGCAGATTATGGGTAATTGAAGAACAATTTAGAATCAATAAGCATAATTTGCAAATGCGACCAATTTTTCATTGGACAAGTAAGAGAATTGAAGCACATATTGGTATGTGCTATATGAGTTTTGCTGTGCTTAAACAAATAGAATATAAAGTAGCACTTACCCAAAAAATCAGTATAACTAATATAGTTGAGTTGTTAATGGGAGTACAATCTTCAATTTTAAGGCACACAACAACAGGAGATTTGTATAGGCTACCAGGCAACATGAAAAATGATGTGAGGAAGATTTATAAAACCTTCAATCTTAAACGCTCAGATGCGGTAGAAATATATCTAAAATAAGCAAATAATGTTGTGCCTAAAAATCTACAACCCTTACAAACTAAGGTCTGCACGACTTTCTCTTAATAAAAACTGCGGAAGTAGGGGGCTTCCAGCATATAAAGTTACAAAACCTCCAGTGACTCCTAGAGTCCTATCTGTTACAAAGAAGCTAGCTCATAATAAGAATGAGAGGACTCGTTAAGTTTATGTATAGCTAACGTGTTTTTAATAAAATATAGGGCAATGGTTGTTATCCCTACGAAAGTAGGTATCTGAAAATGCCCTGAAGTATTATAGATTCCCGCCTACGCGAGAATGACAAATTTTGCGTTTAAAGATAGCTCTGCAAAAAACTTGATTATCGAGTATAAGTAATAGGCCTCGCTCCATCGCTCCTAACACCAAATCCTCCTGAATTAATGGTATGGACCTACCCTATATACAGAATGAGAAGCATATGCTAATCTTCTAGGATAGGAAATGAATCCTAAACAACAATAAGGAGGCCCATATGGAAGTTACCACAATTGGTATAGATATTGCAAAAAGAATTTTTCAAATTCACGGTGTAGATAAAAATGGTAAGACAATATTAAAGAAAAAATTAATGAGAGAGCAGGT
>NZ_MWZE01000060.1 GCF_002259525.1 Rickettsia endosymbiont of Culicoides newsteadi
TTCTTTGAATTCTAGAGCTATGTTTAGCTTCACTCTTAATTCCAAGTGCCATGTTTTTACCGCTAACGGAGCAATTCTCAATTAGACTCATAATCATTCCAGAAAGACATTCTAGCCTTGATTTTTTCCAAGAAAAGTTTAGTATCAGTGACTGAAGTAGTATATTGTGCATAGTCAGAAAATACACTCTTATACTACTTCAACCTCCCATATACAATACCTTTGCAGAGTATTTATTACAAAAATTGTAGGGTACTATGCGTTGCCACTCGTCGCTTGTCTATTACTTATAGGTATTGTTCCTAGCCCCAATGACTATATAGCTTAATATGATAAAATAGTATAAAAATGAATTTTAATGCAAATTGCTAAAATATTATTGCCATTGGCTAATCTTTTTCCATTGGATTATTCAATTCCAAATGAATTAGAATTAGCTATAGGGGATTTAGTAATAGTCCCTTTTAGAAATAAGGAATTAACTGGTATAGTATGGCAGTTAGATATTGAAGTTTCAGAGAAATATAACAAAATCAAATCTATTAAACAGAAAGTACCACTTGAATTTAAACTTAATCAAGAGATATTATCGCTAATTAAGTGGGCTGCTAATTATTACATGGTAGAGCTTGGTTCAATTGCAAAGTTGGTTTTACCAATTGATATTGCTGAGCAACCTATAAAAATAAAACATCAAGAATTAAATAAAGATTTTACTTTACCACCCCTCTCAATAGATCAACAAAAGGCACTTTCTCTATTAAGTCAATCAGATAAACCATCAATTATTAAGGGAGTAACCGGATCAGGTAAAACAGAAGTTTATTTTCATTTATTAGCTAAATATTTGAGGCAAGGTAAGCAAATATTGATAATGTTACCAGAAATTGCTTTAAGTCAACAAATTATAAATCGTTTTATAGAAAGATTTGGCTTTAATCCAATAATATGGAATTCGGCAGTTACTAAAGCTCAGAAAAAGATGATTTTAAGAGGTTTGCTGAACAATGAAATTAAAGTCATAATTGGTGCTAGAAGTAGTTTATTCTTACCGTACCCTAGTCTTGGATTAATTATTATTGATGAAGAGCATGATAGTTCTTATAAGCAAGATGATGGTATATTATATAATGCTCGTGACGTAGCAATATTGCGGGGAAGCCTATCTGCAACAAAAGTAGTATTATGCTCAGCTACTCCATCTATTGAAACAATTTATAATGTAAATACAGATAAATATCAATTAATTGAATTGTCAAGTCGTTACCAAGATGCAACTTTACCAAAAATTCAAATAATAGATATGAAGAAGGAGAATTTACCAAAAAATTCTTATTTATCTACAAAGTTAATAGAGTCAATTCGTGAAAAACTGGCAAGCAAAGAGCAAGTATTATTATTTCTAAATCGTAGAGGTTATGCTCCGTTAATGTTGTGTAAGCTTTGTGGTTATCGTTTTACTTGTAATTATTGTTCTGCTTGGTTAGTGGTACATAAATCTAGTAAAAAACTTGAATGTCACCATTGTGGTTATCAGAGTAGGATTCATATTGTTTGTCCAGATTGTTTAGAAAAAGATTCTTTAACTATCTGTGGTCCTGGAATTGAGAGAATTGAAGAAGAAACTAGGAGTATTTTTCCTGATAGTAAAATTGCTGTAATTAGTAAAGATTATGCTCAAAAATCTAAAGACATACAAGAATTACTATATAAAATGGAGAATTTGGAAATTGATATTTTAATTGGTACTCAGATGATTACTAAAGGTTATCATTTTCCCAATCTTACCTTAGTGGGTGTTATTGATGCCGATCTTGGAACAGTTAATAGTGGAGATTTACGATCAAGTGAACGTAACTATCAGTTACTTCATCAAGTTGGAGGTAGGGCAGGAAGAGAAGATAAAAAAGGTGTAGTATTAATGCAAAGTTATTATCCAGATAATGCTATATTTAGCTATATAAAAAATGGAGGAGATCAATTTTTGCAATATGAGCTTAAAACAAGACAAGCAGAAAATATGCCACCTTTTACCAAAATGGCATCGATAATTTTATCTGGAAAAAGCGAGCATAAAGTGTTTGAAATATCCAGGAATTTAGTTGCCATTGCTCCAAAAAGTTCAGCACGAATACTTGGACCATCTAGTGCATTAATGTCTAAATTATCAGGAAAATTTCGCTATCGTATCTTAATCATAGTAGATAGGAAATTTAATCTACAGAAATTCTTGCAAATATGGTTAAGTTTAATCAAAATCCCCTCTTTTTGTCACTTAAAAATAGACATTGATCCTAAGAGTTTTCATTAATTAGTTATCGCAGGCAATATCCATATATCATACAATTTTTATTTATTTCCTTGTGATGAGTAGAAAGATGATCGATAATAGTTATTGCGAGGAGCCGCTTTGCGGTGGCACGGCAATCCAAAAAATGGTCAGGAATGGATTGCTTCTTGGCTTAAGCCTTTTCGCAATGACGTTGATACTTCAGATGGAGTCAGAAATGATTAACACCAACAATAAATACATAGTTTGATATGAGTAAATATGTAGAACTAAATGATGCTAAGATAAGTTTTTGCCTAGCTCAATCACGGGATGGAAAATTAATAAAATCTTGGTTTGATAAACCACATGTTAAACATTATTGGGACAATAGTAGCGATCTATTGGAAAATCTACAGAATTACTTGCAAGGTACGAAAGATATTTTTGATTATTGGCTAGGCTTTTATGATATGCAACCCTATGCGTTAATAATGACATCAGATGCAAACGACTCTACACCGGAACATCTACTACCTTGGGTTAAACCTAAGGAAATCACTTGGACTATAGATTTTATGATAGGACAAGAAAATTTTCTAGGATTGGGTTTAAGCTCAATGACCTTAGCAAGATTTATAAATACAACAAAACAAGTTAGCACTTGGATAATTGATCCTAGTGAATCAAACCATAAAACAATTAGTGCCTATAAAAAAGCTGGTTTCAAAATAGTTGATAGTTTTGCTCCATCTACAGGCTACTTTAAGGATGTACCACATTATTTAATGATTCTAAAGAATTATAGCTAATCCGAACGTGTTCTTGATACCATTATTAGTTCCTAAATGTCTATTAGCGAGAACACATAGTGAAAGTGGATATTGATATTGAATTCATAATGGCAAGATATTAGACCTCTTTTGAAACTCTACTTTTGCAATGACTAAAAATAAGAGCAAATACCATGTTAACTAAAGAAACTAAATTAAAACTATACGCTTCTGCTTTGAAAAGTATCAAATTATGCAATAAATATATTGCTTCCATACTACTACTATTACCCTTAATGGCAAATGGTAAAATTGTTAAGACTAATAGTTTAGAGCAAATAAATAATGAATATCAAGAATTATGCAATAATTATCCTCCTGAGGATATCCTGTTGGTTATAGGGAGAGACAAAGTTATATTCAAATCATTCTTTCCACCAATTAACCAACTGAATAAAAATGAATTATCTAAACTATCTGAATTATTTAAATCAGTTAAAGCATCAAAGGTAGTTTATATTGATACAATATTGTTTACAGAGTATAAAAATGAGTTATTAGATAGTAATTTACCTAAATTTATAAAAGGTATAATGGATAAAGGCAGTCCAGTAATTGTTAGTGACCATAGCTTAACTGGTAACTTTAACAATATAAAGAAACTAGAAATATGGAAGGCTGATTATTTAAAAAAATTCAATATTGACTTATCTAATAGTTTCCCTCAACATAATTATCTTATTTTTAATAATATGGAGCCTTTCGATAATACTTATCAGACATTTTATCAAGGTATATTGAGCAGCAATAATAGTCCTCTATTTCGGTTAATATTAAACTTTTTAATAGAAGTGAAATTCGTGCCAAAAGTTCTAATAATGGTTGATGAAAATTCTAGTGAGCTAATTTCGATGGAAAGTCAACTTAAAAATTATGACGATAATGTGATGTTTATTGGTTATAATTATCGATTATCTGATACAAAAGAATCAATATTTAACTCTCGTGATTTTGTAAAATTATTTAGTGAGTTGATTAATAAGATAAATGCTACAAAAAGAAGCAATGTTAAAATTAAGAATCAGAAAAACATAAATCCATATGACAATAAAAAATAACCTTTTATTAAAATTGTTAGACCTCCTGCATAAGTCAAAATTATTATTAATTCTTGTTATGCTACCATATACGAGTTATGCAATAATCATTCCCACTTATTCTATAGATTCTGTTACGGTAAAAAATTTATTTGAAAAAATTAATGGATCTAGCTTAGTGCTAATCAATATTGATGATACAATAGTTACGCCTAAGTCTAATATGTTTCGTTATGCCAATCCTTATGGGGGGTTTATCGAGGAGCTTGTTGCTTTAAAAAAGTATCGTTCCAATATAGATGAAGTAATTGCTAAGTTGCTACTACAAAGACAAGTTATGTTGGTAGAAGCTAATTGGTCGAAATTTATTGATAAGCTAAAGAGTTCTGGGGCTTTGGTTTTTGGCTTTACTAAAATTAACCCAGCATGTAGAAGGATTGAAAATTATGAGGAATGGCAGTATGAGCAACTACGTAGACTTGGTATTAAATTTACTGATAAAGTTAATAATAAAGAAATATTAAAATTTGATGAGACTGATAAAAAATCACCAATTTTTTATAAAGGCATAATATTTACTGATGCTTTAAATAAAGCTCAGGCACTATATGAGTTTATGCGTATCACAAATATTTTACCTGATAACATTATAATTTTTGAGAATAAAAGAAGTGAATTAAAACATATAGATAATTTTCTAAAGACATTTGATCTCAATTATTATGGTATAGAATATTTAGCTGCTACAGAATTAAAGGGTACTCCACAGGATAATATAGTGAAAGTTCAACAAGAAATATTATTAAAAACAGGAAAGTGGTTAGAAGATGATGAGGCTAAGCAATTTATAGAAAATAACAAATGATAGTTAATTTAATTAGATCGTTAAAAAGTTTAATTACCGATGCTGGAAGAATTGCTCTAATGACAAGAGATTTAGGGCTAATAGTTTGTTATAAAGATGATAATTCACCTGTAACAAATGCTGATAAAGAAATTAGTGATTTTATATATAATGGTTTAACAAAGTTAACACCAAATATTCCTGTAATTTGTGAAGAGAGAGAGCCAGTTGCTTTAAATAAAGAGCAATTTTGGTTAATTGATCCGATTGATGGGACAAAAAGTTATGTCAAAGGTGAGGATACATATACAGTAAATATTGCCTTGATAAAAAATGGTATGCCTGTTATTGGCTTTATCTATCAACCATCCATACAGAAATTACATTATACAGATGTTAATAATATTTTGCGAGTTGAACAAAATGATGTGGCAGTAAGTTTTGACGTCTTACCTAGAAATCATTATAGTGCTGTTGTTAGCTCACGCTGTTCCAATTCAGAGATTAAGAAATTTTTAGAAAAACATTTAATTACCGAAATAGTTAGCATACCAAGCTCTATTAAATTATGTTTAATAGCAGAAGGGAAAGCCGATATTTACCCCAAATTTGGGACAACTATGGAATGGGATATCGCAGCAGGTCATGCACTAATTAAAGCTAATGGTGGAAATGTTGTTGATCTAGATGGCAATGAATTAGTTTATCAAAAGAAGAATTTCCAGAACCCTCATTTCTATGCTTATAGTCGATATTTCCCTATTCTTACTTCATTGTAATAACAAAGAAAAATATTTATGTTTTTCTTAATGATATAACATGTTATAATATGTTATATAGTAAATAACTAAATAAATAGGAGGTTTAATATGAATTTTAATATTTATATCAACGATCATTTATATAACGAGCTAGAGCAGCAAAGACAATTATCAGGTAGAAGTAGAAATAGCATAATAAATGAAGCATTAACTGACTGGATTAATAGTCATAAACAAACAAAATGGTCAGAAGGCATTTTTAGTTTTGATAAAGACACAAGAGATTTATACCCAGATACAAAGGAATTAAGGCAAAGTATTTTAGAACCAAAAGATCACAAGTTTTAATGAAATATAGGACAACATAATGAAATACCTTCTAGATACTTGCACAATATCCTTTTTTCTCAGAGGACAGGTTAATGTTATAGAACAAATGCAACAGGTTAGTCCTAGTGACTTAAGTATATCTGTTGTAACTTTATTGGAGATAGAATATGGTTTTAATATAAAACAAAGTCAGCAGATGAATAAGCTGTATAAGAAATGGCAAAGCCTAGTAAGTCTTATTAGTATCTTACCATTTAATGATGGTACTGCAATAATAGCAGCTGCAATTAGAGCATTGCTAAAGCAGCAAGGTAAGTCTATAGGAGCATATGATGTTTTAATAGCCGCCACCGCATTAGAGCATAAAATTATTTGTGTTACTAATAACTTATCAGAATTTCAACGTATTAAAGAATTAGAATTATTAGATTGGACTGTTGGCACTTAAAGAAATTAATAGAAGAATATTATGGATTTAGTAATACATACATTTGGTTATATTGACGTGTATTATAGTCAATTGATGAGAAGTTGGGGACGTCGTCACTCGTCTCTCGCCTATTACTTATAGGCGTCGCTCCATCGCTCCTGCTACCCAATTCCCCTGAAATAATGGTATGGACCTACCCTATATACAGAATGAGAAGCATATGCTAATCTTCTAGGATAGGAAATGAATCCTAAACAACAATAAGGAGGCCCATATGGAAGTTACCACAATTGGTATAGATATTGCAAAAGAATTTTTCAAATTCACGGTGTAGATAAAAATGGTAAGACAATATTAAAGAAAAAATTAATGAGAGAGCAGGT
>NZ_MWZE01000061.1 GCF_002259525.1 Rickettsia endosymbiont of Culicoides newsteadi
CAATGGCTCGTTAGAAGTCGATGAAATGATAAGTATAAGTTTGTAAGCCAGCGAATTCCATCAGGGCTATAGGGTAAATTTAAGGTAATTTATTAACTATAAGCCGGATACATGACTGCGTTCGATTTTTTGCTGTTATATATTATTTTTTTCTTGCATTATCGGGTAAGTCCATACATGACTATATATAGAAATTAGTAGATCATAATTGGTTTTTTACACAACAAAGCCCATTAATTTCTTGAGTTCAATCAGAGTTTTAGCAGCGGTCATTCTAGCTTTATCCGCTCCGTTATATAATGTAGTTATCAAATAATCTTGGTTTTTCATTAACTCTGTATATTTACCATGAATGGGAGTTAGAGTTGTGATGATAATATCAGCTAGCTCCTCCTTAAATTTGGCAAAACCGGCATTTTGGTACTGATCAACTATTTTGTCAACATTAGTACCAGATAAACTGCAATAAATGTCAATTAAATTGCTAATTTCTGGTCTATTTTGAGGATCATAACTGATTTCCGCTAAATGATCTGTTTTAGCTTTTTTAATTTTTTGGTAAATTTGATCTGGGCTATCATTTAAATTAATACGAGATAAATCAGATGGATCAGATTTACTCATTTTTTTACGACCGTCTTTTAAGCTCATTATTCTTGATGAGCCTTGAATTAATGGTTCAGGTAATTTTAGGACATCCTGATTGAATTTTCTATTGATAATAGCCGCAATATCTCTGGTAAGTTCCAAATGCTGTTTTTGATCATCACCAACAGGTACTATGTCAGCATTATATAATAATATATCAGCTGCCATCAATACTGGATAAGACAATAATCCTAAGCCAGCATTTTCCTGGTCTTTTCCTGCTTTGTCTTTAAACTGAGTCATACGTTTAAGCCAACCAAGTGGGGTAACGCAATTTAATATCCAAGCAAGTTCCGTATGTTCCTTCACCATACTTTGTGCGAATATGGTAGTTTTCTCTGGCACAAGCCCTGTTGCTATATATATGGCAACAGTTTGCAATATAGAAGAGTTTAGTTCTATGGGTGAGCGATCTATAGTAATAGCATGTAAATCGGCTAAAAAGAACAAGCAATTATACTCATCCTGAATCTTAGACCAATTAACAATTGCCCCGAGATAGTTCCCTAAATGTAGATCCCCAGTCACTTGACATCCGGATAGAGCTGTTTTTTTCATTGAATTTCTCCGAATAGTTACTAATTATAGCTATGTAAAAGTAATCTTATACTATATATTTATTATATATCTGTTATATATCTATTCATTATTAACAAATGAGTTAACCAACTATGTTTTGGCGTTTAAGAGTATTAACATTTTATGCACTACTTGCTATATTTACCATTACATTCTTCCTTATATGTTACATACCCGTAACATTTTTCAATGTCAACTATTATATACGATACAGGATAGGGTTTATTTTTTCTCATGTATTTATTTGGCTGGTTAAAATCTTTTGTGGTTTAAAATACCAAGTTGTTGGTCTAGACAAATTACCTACATCACCTTCCATAGTATTGTCTAATCACCAATCATGCTGGGAACAAATATTTGTACAATTAATTATACCTGAACATTCTTGGGTATTAAAAAAAGAGTTATTTAATATCCCGTTATTCGGCTGGGGATTGAAAATGGTTAAGCCAATTGCTGTAGACCGTAATGCTAATATCTCGGTTGGTCAAATTTTAAGAGAAGGACAGGAAAAGATAAAAAGTGGTTTATGGTTGGTTATCTTTCCGGAATCTACTAGATTTAAACCAGAACAAAACGCTAAATTTAAACCTAGTGCAGTAAAATTAGCTTCATTGGCAAAAGTACCGATAGTGATGATGGCACACAATGCAGGGGTATATTGGCCAAGGGGCTTTTGGGTTAAGAAACCAGGGATAATTCAAGTAAAGATAATTGATGTTATCTCGGTAGAGGAAATAGAACAATCTGATGTTCGAGACCTTACTGAAAAGATAGAACAGGTGATTAATACCGAAAAGCAAATATTATTTGAACAAACTCATAAAAATAAATTATAAGAGTATTTATCATCTATTCCTATTATGTTATATTCCATTTTAGGTCTCTCTAATATAAAATGTAATTTATGACAAAATATATGACAAAAACAAAGCAGGAAATTTATAATAGCAGACCAACTTCTCCTCATTTAACAATATATAAAAAACAGATCAGTGCTGTTTTGTCTATTGTGCATCGTATGACGGGGATAGGATTATTTTTTGCACTATCAGTATTGATATGGTGTTTTATTTTATTATCTTTTAGCAAATTTAATCCTGAATATTTACAGTTCTTTAAATGTAGAGTATTTAAAATCCCTCCAATATTTATAAGTTTTGCCTGGTTTTACCATTTATGTAATGGGGTGCGTCACTTAATTTGGGATAGTGGGCGTTGCTTTTCAATAAGAGCTATTAACTTCACAGGCTGGTTTGTTGTAATAGCCTCAATAGTTATGACGTTAGCTTTTTGGTTGTTATAGTCAATTTAATTTATGGTCTCTATATGAATACTAATTTAAGGACAGATTTAGCAAAAGCTAAAGGAGTTGGTTCGGCAAAAAGTGGCTCTAGTCACTGGTTACATCAAAGAATCACTGCTATTATTTTGGCAATTTGCTCTATTTGGCTAATAGTCTTTATTAAATGTAATATTGGCAAGGACTTAACTCATTTTGTTGGTACTTTACAGAAACCTTACAATATTGTGCCTTTGGGCATATTGATTATTACCACCTTCTATCATGCCATGCTTGGTATGCGAGTGGTAATTGAGGATTATATTAGTTGTATCAAGCTTCGTATTGGGTTAATTATATTTTTGCAAATATTTTGTATTATAACGATTGCATTCTTAGTGGTAGCATTATTTTATGCTATACTATAGCTAAATGGATTGCTTCGTCGGCTTTCGCCTCCTCGTAATGACGCTTGGGTTTATAAATCGTCATTGCGAGGAGCCACTTTAGTGGCGACGCGGCAATCCATGAAAGTAATTGCTTAATCGTGTTTCGCTACTCCTTGCTAATAGACTGAATAATATTAGCCGGATTAGCTATAGGTTAAAATTATTTGAGTATTATTTGGAATAAAAGGAATTTATGAATGTCTACTAAATCTTATAATATTGTCCACCATCAATTTGATGTAGTGGTAGTTGGAGCTGGAGGAGCTGGTCTTAGGGCAACTTTTGGTATGGCAAAAGAGGGGTTGAGTACTGCTTGTATTAGCAAGGTTTTTCCCACTAGAAGCCATACTGTAGCGGCACAAGGTGGTATCAGTGCCTCTCTTGGTAATATGGGGCAAGATGATTGGCGTTGGCATATGTATGATACCGTAAAGGGTTCTGATTGGTTAGGTGATCAAGACGCGATTGAGTATATGTGTAAACATGCAGCTGCCGTGGTACTAGAGCTTGAACATTATGGGGTACCTTTTTCACGAACAGAAGAAGGTAAAATTTATCAGCGTCCTTTTGGTGGTATGACGACAAATTATGGCAAGGGGCAAGCTGCCCAAAGAACTTGTGCTGCAGCAGATCGTACTGGTCATGCCATATTACATACTTTATACCAACAAGCTTTAAAAAATAAAGCTCAATTTTTTATTGAATATTTTGCCATTGATTTGTTAATGAATAATGGAGAATGTGTAGGGGTAGTTGCTTGGAATCTTGATGACGGGACAATACATTGTTTTCATTCTCACTTAGTAGTATTAGCTACTGGCGGATATGGTAGAGCTTATTTTTCTGCCACAAGTGCTCATACTTGTACCGGTGATGGAGGGGGAATGGTGGCAAGAAGCTCCATTGCCTTGCAGGATATGGAATTCGTTCAATTCCATCCAACTGGTATATATGGGTCTGGCTGCTTAATTACAGAAGGTGCTAGGGGAGAAGGTGGTTATTTAGTAAATGCCAATGGTGAAAGATTTATGGAACGATATGCTCCAGCCGCTAAAGACCTTGCTTCAAGAGATGTGGTTTCAAGAGCTATTACCATGGAAATCAGAGAAAATAGAGGCGTAGGTGAGCATAAAGATCATGTATTCCTACATTTAGATCATTTGTCGCCGGAAATTCTTCACGAACGTTTACCGGGTATTTCCGAAACAGCAAAGATTTTTGCTGGGGTTAATGTTAACACCCAGCCAATACCGGTATTACCAACAGTACATTATAATATGGGGGGAATACCAACAAATTACCATGGGCAAGTTATTGATAAAGATCAGGATAATCATCATAAAATTATTCCTGGATTAATGTCGATTGGTGAGGCTGCCTGCGTTTCAGTACATGGAGCTAATCGATTAGGATCGAACTCTTTGCTTGATTTAGTGGTATTTGGTAGGGCGGCAGCAAAAAAAGCTGCTGAAATTGTTAAAGTGGGTCAACCACATAAGGTTCTACCTCAATCAATATTGGATAAAATAATTAGCAGATTTGACGGTATACGTCATGCTAAAGGAGAAATACCAGTAGCTGATCTAAGACTCAAAATGCAAAAAATTATGCAAAATCACGCAGCAGTATTCAGAACTCAAGAAGTTCTAGATCAAGGGATAGAGCTGATTGATCAGGCACGAAAGGAATATGCTGATATTCAGATCAATGATAAATCGTTAATATGGAATAGTGATTTAGTGGAAGCACTAGAATTAGCTAATTTATTAGACCAAGCAGTAATTACTATGCATTCTGCTGCCAATAGAAAGGAAAGCAGAGGAGCACATTCTAGAGAAGATTATTTAGAACGTAACGATGAGGAGTGGATGAAACATACACTTGCTTGGATTGACGAACAAGGTAATGTCAAACTAGATTATAAACCGGTAACTCTTACAACTTTAACAGATGAAGTAGCGGCAATTCCGCCAGCTAAACGAGTTTATTAAAAATACAGTTTATGTTATATAGTTTATGTTAAATTCAATAAGCCCAAGTTTAATAAGGCTGAGCCAAGCTTTAAATGAAAAAATATGTCACGATTTTGCAGGGACAATAGGGGTTATAGATAATAGTATTGACTTAATAAAAACTATAGAATATCAAGAAAAAGCTATTAAACTGATTCAGGATAGTACTAATAGGCTGATACGCTATTTACAGTTTTATCGTTATTTATATTCCCTAGCTTCTGAGGATAGCAAGACTTCTATTGTAGAAGTTAATAGATTAGCTACTGATTTTTTAAAATCAAAAAATCATAATATTGAACTAATATTTACAAGGTTATATAGCATAGATATCAATGACCATATAGCCCAGATTATCATCTGTTTAATTGTTGTAGCATCTAATAATCTATCCAAAAATGCTATTATTAAAGTTGAGCTGGAGATACAACATGATAAATTTATTGGTATGAAAATTGTAGTAATAGCCACAAATCTCAAATTTGATAAGAATAAAACAGATATTTTGCTTGGAAAAAGAATTATTAAGGATGTATATCCGAATATCCCGCAAGTATTTGCAGGAGCCAACTCTTCAGATCATTCGAGTATAACTATAGAAAATGTTCACGAATATTACACTTACTACTTAATTACAGAATATGGCTATAAGTTATTGGTCACTCCATTAATCGATTCAGTGGAGTATACTCTTATGCTTTAACCAAACCAATCTATTAGACTAAAAGTGATAGCGTAATGCATAACTGAAGCAAAAACTGCTGCAGCAATATCATCTACCATAACGCCAATACCACCTTTAATATTGGCATCAAGCCAATTTATTGGCCATGGTTTGATAATATCAAAGAACCTGAACAGAGCAAAAGGTAAAGCCAATAAAAAGATAAAATTTAGTACAGGTGAACTTAAATATTTTGTAAGTCCTGAATAATTCATAAAAAAAACGGAAGGAAAGCTTAATATTAATGTTAGCATTTGACCCACTACCTCATCAATCACCACTTCTCTTGGATCCTCTCGCTTACTATAGTGTATGTATATTGAGGAAAAATATGTGCCTAATATAAATAGTAACAGGCAAATCAAAAAAGCGATAATAAAGATACTAATAAGTTCTACTTGCATGGAAAGATATAATATCCAGTAGCACAAAGGGAAAGCAGCCAGAGAGCCAAATGTACCAGGACAATATTTTATTTTACCTATATAGAAAAAAGTTACAATAAATTCTGCAAATTTGTATCTATTAAACATAATAACCCTACTTAATTTAATAGACCTCTTGCATAACCTAAAGATAATTGAGGAATTTTTAGGAAAAACGAAGTCGAGTACCGCAGCGTACTAAGATGTACGTGAGGAACGGAGACGAGTTTTGACAACAAAATTACCAATTAGATTAGGTTATGCAACAGGTCTAATCAGTATATAGCTAATCTGATTAGTTATCCATAACAAACTTGCGTCATTGCGAAGATGCGTAATCCGACAAAGTAATCTTGTTTTGTATAATCCCTGCGTAGGTAGGGATATATACTAGATTCCCGCCTACTCGGGAATGACAATTTACTTTTTTATGTCACCCCTGCGTAAGCAGGTATCCAGATTCCCACTTAAGCGGGAATTACAATGACTTTTGTGAATTTGGCGTAATACGTCAATTCGGGATAAGGTTATAATTTAGAGGAAAGTCGAAATTGCAATTTATGGAAGGTTTATTTTTCTTAAGAGAATAGGCAACTAGTGTAGAAAGTATATGAACAAAAGCATTTATAGGGGATCTGTGTCTAGTATGCTCAAGGTTCATTTTGTTCTTTAAATAATCAAAAACTGTTTCAATTAAATTACGTTTTCTT
>NZ_MWZE01000062.1 GCF_002259525.1 Rickettsia endosymbiont of Culicoides newsteadi
TAATTTGGAGCAGCTGAAAACTATTTTTCAGCTGACTCCGTACAAGTAAAGCATATTTCGCTTCACTCGTCCATACCATCATTCCTGCTTCGGTGCGGAATCTATTATACCTCATGGCATTTTTAGTTCCCTGCCTTCGCAGGGATGACAACCATTGTCCTATATTTTATTCAAATCTGCAAAAAACTTGATTATCGAGTAAAAGTTGATTAGAAATGGATTGCTTCGTCGACCTTACGGTCTCCTCGCAATGACATTTGGGGTGCATATACGTCATTGCGAGACCATGTAATGGTCGAAGCAATCCAATCTTTAACCAGTTAAGCTAAATCATTGTCATCAGAATCAGAATTATCACCAGTTATAGGTACAATATCCAAAGTATTATCCAAAATTTGCAATATCTGCTCGGTTATATTAGATACAGCTTTTTCTTCTGATAATTCTTTATCGCATATCTCAATAGTAGATTCTTGTTTTTCCGAAATATCTGTTATGATAATCTTTTCCATAGATTCTTGGTAAATAGGATTTTCTACGAATTGCTTAAAACCAAGGAAAGTAAATAACACCTCTTTTTTAATTGAAGGTTTGTCTGTTTCTGGTATTTCGCTAAAAAAAGCATTAAAATCTTCTTTCTGTACATTATTCAGACACCCTTTAGTTGCTGCTATCCAAGTTTTGAAAGACTCATTAATATCAGAATTACCATAATTACTGTTTAGTACTACTTGGAGTTTAGTTTTCAGTGCATCAAAGGCTGTTATAAACTTGTCTGTATCAGGTTTGCTGTGTTCGTCTAGATAGATATACGCTTTGTGTTTTGTCTCCTCCCTGTCGTTGCTGGAATCAGAAAGATTTTTGCTCTGTATTTGATACTGTTCGATCAGCTGATAAGCAGCACAAAAATACTGAGCCAACTCCAATACGCTAGATTTTTTGATTTCCTCTACTGACTTTTTCTCAAACTTTGCTCGGTATTTTCTAAAGGGGCTAAAAATTCCTCGCATTTTTGTGTTTCTGCTTCTGTGTTGATAATTTTTTCCAAAATTGCTTGGTAATCAGGAGGCTTTAATAATTGCTCATAACGAAGAACAGCAGTAAACAGCTTGTCTCCAATTGAAGAATTAACATCTGATATTTTTTCAAAGGAAGATAAAAGTGTTTCTGACTGTAAGGAATTCAGACTACTTTTTATATCTTCTGCCCAATAAGTAAATGGGACGCTAGGAGCAGTTTCATATGATGTTAACAATTTTAAAGTCTTAATTTTGAGTTCACCAAAAGCTGTTATGAACTTGTCTATGTTAGATTCAGTGTGTTCGTCTAGATAGCTATAAGCTTTCTGTTGTTCTTCCTCACTGCTTTGGGGATCAGAAAATTTCTCGCTCTGTTTTTGATGTTTTATGATAAGCAAATAATCATTACAAAAATACTTAGCCAACTCTAATATGCTAGATTCTTTGATTTCCTCTACTGACTTTTCCTCAAATTCTGCTCGGACATTTTCTAAATATGCTAAAAATTCTTCATGTTTTTTTCTTTCTGCTTCTGTTGTTTCATCACTTATTAAAGAAGCATTATCTTGATTCTTAGACATGGGTTACTCTCCATTTTAAAATTTATAATATGATTATTGATTTATTAATTATCGCAAACAACCTCCTAATAAGTAAAGTTTAGTTACCAATTTCGCTACTGTCAATTGGATTTTTTTGTTAATAGAATACTTGACTAAATTAGTAGGATATTATAAGATATATGCTATAATGGTGGAGTCGTTTGTATGCAATTAACTACAAAAGGGCGATATGCGGTGATGGCAATCTTAGAAATTGCATCACAAATGTCGGATACGCCTGTTACCTTGGCTGAAATTTCAGCAAAACAACATATACCGGTTAATTATTTGGAGCAAATTTTTGCAAAACTGAAGAAAGCTAACATAGTTAGATCAGCTAAAGGTCGAAAAGGTGGTTATATCATTAATAAAAAATTAGATAAAATCAGGATTACTAATATTATTGATGCGGTAGATGAGAATATCGAAATGACCAGATGTTTAGGGAAATCTGGAAATAGTTGTGTACCTAATAAAGTGCAATGTAACGCCCATCATTTATGGTTGGGTTTAAGTCGGCATATAAGGGATTATTTTGATACTATTTCGATAGCTGATATGCTTTAGGTATACTTGACTTCCTATATTAACTAATATAAAAATTATTTTTTTACAACTTTTGTATTAGTGGGCTGAAAATTTATGTTATATTTAGATCATAATGCTACTACTAACATTCATCCTAAGGTTAAAGAGCTGATGGAGAATTTGATGATAGAGACCTATTATAATCCGTCTTCTATTCATACAAAGGGGCGTTATGCTCGAAGTTTAGTAGAAATAGCTAGGCAGCAGGTTGCGAAATCTGTTGGAGCTGATATAAATTCTAGGGAATATCAGGTAATTTTTACTTCCTCTGGTACAGAGAGTAATAATTTGCTGATGAATAATTATTACGATGGAGAAATTTTTGTTTCTAGTATAGAGCATTTATCGATCTTTGATCACACTAAATATCGGGATAATATTAAAATTATCCGCGTTGATAGTGATGGCATTGTTGATATTGAACATTTAGAGCAATTATTATCAACTAGTCAAGCTAGTAAAAAGCTAGTCTCTGTGATGTTGGCTAATAATGAAAGTGGTGTTGTACAAAACATACAGCAGCTAGTTAAAATTGCCCAAAAATATGGAGCGGTATTTCATAGTGATTGCGTGCAAGCAGTTGGCAAAATACCGGTCAATATTAAAGAACTAGCTGTTGATTTTGCTACTATATCAGCTCACAAATTAGGAGGAATGCAGGGTAGTAGTGCGTTGATTGTTAAGGCAGGAAATACGCTTAAAGCGATGATGATTGGCGGAGGGCAAGAGAGGAATATTCGCTCAGGTACAGAAAATGTGCTGGCAATTGCCTCGTTCGGGCTTGCATCATCAATAGTTACTAATGAGCTAGCAGATAGATATAATAAAATGAAGAAATTACAAACATATTTGGAGCAGAATTTACTTAACTATAAAAATGTTAAAATAGTGTCAAAGAATGTTGAAAGACTACCTAATACTACCTTGATGATTGTGCCAGAAACTGATGCACAAACTAAGTTGATAGCTTTTGATTTAAGGGGTATAGCGGTGAGTTCCGGCTCTGCCTGTTCATCAGGAAAAGTTGGCAAGTCACATGTGTTATCTTCTATGGGGGTTAGTGAGGAAGATGCTAGGTCTTCGATTAGAATCAGTTTCGATTATCAACAAACTATTGAAGATGTTGTGACATTTATTAAAGCGTTTGAAGAAGTATACTCAAATGGATAAATTAGAAAAATTAAGACAACAAGTAAAATTAACTGGTAAATCGCTACCAATTTATATGGATTATCAATCAACAACCCCTATGGATCCAAGGGCTCTAGAATGTATGTTGCCGTATTTTACTACTAAATTTGGTAATCCGCACTCTAGGAGTCATTCCTTTGGTTGGGAAGCTGAAGAAGCTGTAGAAATGTCAAGAGAGAAAGTGGCAAGGCTTATTGGTGCTGATTCTAAAGAAATTGTTTTTACTTCTGGTGCTACTGAATCTAACAATTTAGCGATAAAAGGTATTGCTAAATTCTATGGTAGTAAGAAAAATCACATAATAACAGTGATAAGTGAACATAAATGCGTTTTAGATGCTTGTCGGCATTTAGAAAATGAAGGATTTAAGGTAACATATTTGCCAATTCAGGCAAATGGCTTGATTGATTTACAGCAATTAAGAAATGCCATAACCGACCAAACTATGCTGGTATCGGTGATGGCGGTAAATAATGAAATCGGTGTTATTCAGCCAATTAAAGAAATTGGCAAAATTTGTCGGGAATTAGGCGTATTCTTTCACTCAGATATTGCCCAAGGATATGGTAAAATCCCCATAGATGTTAATGATTGTAACATTGATTTGGCAAGTATTTCTGGGCATAAAATTTATGGTCCCAAAGGTATTGGAGCTTTATATGTAAGAAAAAAACCTAGGATACGATTAGTGCCAATTTTAAATGGTGGTGGACAGGAAAGAGGTATGCGTTCTGGAACTCTCCCAACTCCTTTAATTGTTGGACTCGGGGCAGCAGCTGAATTAGCTCTATCGGAAATGTCGCAAGATGCTAAACTAGTAGAAGAGCTTTTTGATAGATTTTATAATAATATTACTAAACAAATTGCTGATGTCTATTTAAACGGTGATATGCATAAGAGATATAAGGGAAATTTAAATTTAAGTTTTGCTTATGTCGAAGGGGAGTCAATGATATTGGCTATTAAGGATTTAGCCGTTTCATCTGGTTCAGCTTGTACCTCATCTTCACTGGAGCCATCATATGTGTTAAGAGCTATGGGGGTTGACGAAGAAATGGCACATACATCGATTAGGTTTGGTATTGGTAGATTTACCACTAAAGAAGAAATAGATTATGCTGTAGAGTTAATAAAGTCAAAAATTAACAAGTTAAGAGAACTGAGTCCTCTTTGGGAGATGGTTCAAGAAGGTGTTAATTTAAAACAAATTAAGTGGGCGGTACACTAGACTCCCTACATAAGGCAATCTAGGAGGCTGTCTGCAATAGACCTCTTTCAAAACTCTACTTCTGCTGGTAATTTGTACGTCGATGCGGTACTCGAATCCTCACGTACGCTAGAGTACGCTGCGGTTCTGCGTTCCGCGTCTCCTTCAAATTCCTCAGCATAAGCGAGTTTTGAAAGAGGTCTAATAACTAAAGTAATGATTTTTTTGGATTGCCACGACCACTACGTGTTCTCGCTAATAGATGTGGGTAAGGTGAATATATAAGTAAATTTTATTATGACTCTAGACAAGCCAAAACATGATGAAATCTTTCGCAAATCTATGGAGAATCCCATAGTTGCTAAAGAATTTTTGGCAACTCATTTGCCGAAGGATGTGTTGGCTTTAATCGATAGCACATCTTTAAAATTAGAAAAAGATAGTTTTATTGAGCCAGACCTTTCTGAAACTATTTCTGATGTATTATTTTCTGTTAAGTTTAATGATCAGGATGGCTATATTTTTTTGCTATTGGAACATCAAAGTACTGTTGATAAAATGATGGCATTTAGGTTATTTAAATATATGATTAATATTTGTGATCGATATTTAACTACTAATCCTAAAGCTAAACGCCTTCCAGTAATTTATCCCCTAATAATTTATAATGGCAAGAAGAAATATAACGCATCGCTCAATATATGGAATTTATTTAGCCATCCAGATTTAGCCAGAGGCTTTTGGACAAATGATTGTCAGCTTATTAACGTACATGACATCCCCGATGAAGAACTCAAGAAAAAAATATGGTCTGGGATTTTGTTATTTTTCCTTAAGCACATCCACGAACGTCAATTACTGAAAAGATGGCAAGAAATCTCTTATCTCTTGCCTAAATTGAGTAAAATAACAATAGGTCATGACCACATAAGAAATCTATTGAGCTATACTTTGACCTTTATTGAGCAAAGTGATAAAATAGAGTTAGAAAAAATATTAAAAAATAGTTTAACTAAAGAAAAAGGAGAAGAACTTATGCCTAGTATAGCTCAAGTATGGAAAGAAGAAGGGATTCAAATCGGAGTGCAAGATGGTATTAAAATCGGAGTACAGGATGGTATTAGAATCGGAGAAGCTAAATTAATAAAAATGATGATAAATAATGGTAGCTCTATTGAAGAAATAGCGAGAATTACTGGACTATCTATTACTAAAATCAATGAATTACTGAAAGTACAGTAAACTGGCACTTATTAGCAAGGCATTACTTTAGTAGCGACTGAAGCCAAAGGTAGAGTCGAAGGTAAAACCGAAGCAATGAAAGCTATAGCAAAAACTATGCTACTTAAACATAAGGCAGAGCAAATCGAGAGAGTAAAATGACTGACCCTCGAATTGTTAGGCTCTGTCATTTTTGAATTTATAATTGCTGAGACTAGTTTGAATTATGGAGCAGTTTGAAGCCTATTCGTTATTATTTACCGATAGTTTAGTAGGTAATTTAGTTATAAGTTTAGATAGTGAACTAATTGTTCATTCTATGAAAATGTTTGGTGTTTATAATAATTTAATAATAGTGGTGGTAGCAACTATTGCTTCATTAGTTGCTACTAGTATAAATTATTTTTTTGGTATAATGTTATGGAGAATTTTTTATTTTTCTAAAAATACCCAGATTCATACTAATCAGCAATTATTATCTCAGTTTTTTTTTAAATATAACATATTGATATTATGGCTTATATTCATACCATTATGGGGAAAATTCATTCCTTTAATTGCCGGCTTTACTAAAATAAATTTTATAAGGGTTTTAGCTATTAGTGGTGTTATAAAATTATGCTATTATATAGTCAGTTGATGAGAAGTTGGTGACGTTATAAATCCGATTAGTATTTAGCCTCAGTTATAAGCTCTGCAAAAAACTTGATTATCGAGTATAACAGAAAAACAAGGTAAAATTATGAAAATAAATAAAACTAGTTTAGAACTATTTCAAAATAATCTGATAATAATTACTATTTTTTTAGTAATTATATTTATAATTCTTGTTTCTTGCAAAAGTTATAAAGATCAAGAAAATTTAATTATTCCTGGGAATGGGAATTTACAAGTTGAGAATGTAAATTACGTCAATTCGGGATAAGGGATAAGAAAAAATAAAGGAGATATAGGAGTTGCAAGGAGTTAATGCCTGTGATAAATGTTTTTTT
>NZ_MWZE01000063.1 GCF_002259525.1 Rickettsia endosymbiont of Culicoides newsteadi
ATTTCAAAAATTTAAAGAATGGCGTGGTATAGCAACAAGATATGCTAAAAATACAAAATCATACATGGCGGGTCTTTGTTTAAGGGCTTTACTAATGTGGACTCAAATCTCGTGACGACACGCCCTAGATAAAGATATAGATATATTATTATCTATTATATTGTGTGGGGGAAATTTTTTGCCATTTGGGTTAAATTTTTCTTCCTGCTGAGTTGAAATTTTTTTATGGCTAGATTGAATATTTATACAATCAGAGCGATAAGAATTATCATTAGCTTTACGAAAACTTATAAATTTCTTAAGGAGTTTGATACATAAAATATTGCGGCATTTTATGTTATATTTGATCGTAGTAATTAAAGTAAAATCAATGAACCCACTTATTTTTAATTCTCTTAGACATTGTCTAACTCGCCTTTGACAAACTCCTAGCTCTTTTTCGAAAAAGTGATAACCTTCTTGTAATTCTTCTGATAGTTTATCTTTTTGATAAATCTGTAGGCGAGAAACTATCAACGACAGGAGTTGACGAGAGGTTGTACTTAATCGTTTATCACAATTATTGGTAAGGTTTCGCCATTCAGGCGGGATGAAATTACCAACAAAATTATAAAAGATAATATCAGAATTTTCAACTAAAGCATTGGAAAAAGTTAATGATTCCGTCATATTTTCCCCCTTGTAACAGGGTAAAAAATAGATTTTTTTGTAGGTCAAATTTCAATATTAGCACATATGGTACACATATGAAATTCTTAAAAAGAGTAATAAAATCCTGAAAGGCTGATAAGTAATGGCGGAGAGAGAGGGATTCGAACCCTCGATACGGTTACCCGTATAACGGTTTAGCAAACCGTCGCCTTCAGCCTCTCGGCCACCTCTCCAAGTCGTGTGACTATAGCATTAAATTGTTTGTATTTCTATAATTATTTTATTCTCAAATAATATTACTACAAACTTATGCCAATTGATAAACCACTCTCACCAGATGCTTACCTAAAACCCGCTCTACCTTCTAACTTTCGACAGCTGTGGTTGGTAACGAATACGATAAAAACTAATATAAAGTAAAGGGGTTACATAAAGTGTTAATATCGATCCAACAGCAACGCCTGTTACTAGAACCATAGCCATTTGGAAGCGACTATTGGCATAATTCCCACTATCAAAGAAAAGTGACAGCAAGCCAATACTCATAGCCAGAGAAGTAATTAAAATTGCCCTGATTCTTGATGTGGCTCCTGTTACTATTGATTTTATCCCTCCTTTCCCTTGATGCATTGCACTACATAACAATACACTATGCTTAGTCATTAATCCCGCTAATGTGATAAGTGATATTTGAGTATAGATATTTAACCCCCCTTGAGTAAAATATAAACTCAATAAAGCTATACTTAAAGCAGCTGGAATTCCTCCAATTAGAATAATAAATGATAGCATTAAATCGTTAAAGCGTGCAAACATTAATAAGTAGAGTCCAAATACAGATACTAAAATTAGTAATGTAAATGATGATGTTGAATCAATAAGCATTTTCGTTTGTTCACTATAGCTAATATCACTATCACTTGGCAATTTACTATTTAACTGATCAATAGAATGCACTGCATCTTGCAATTTAACGCCATGTTTAGCAGTGGCAATTACTTCAATGGAATACTGCTCATTATAACGCATAATTTGATTAACTGTATTTACCCTATCAATATCGCATATATCCTTAAGCTGAATAAGGTTTTCTCCATTTTTCTGTGTTGTAATAAACATATTTTGTATATTACTTAGCATTTTACCAAATTTAGGGTCTGATTTAGCAACAACATCATAAGTATTATCATAATGCTTAAAGTTTCCTATCTTTCTAGCATTAAACAGAATATCTAAAGTATTTGATATATCTTTCTGACTTAAGCCATATTTGAATAATTTATCTTGATTACACCAAATTTTATAATCTTGCACAAGTGAAGTGGCAATAGCTATAACACTAGTAAATAAATTCTGTGAATTAGCCTGTATAAAATGAACATCCTGCCAAGCATTCTCCATAGATGAATGGTTATTGACATAAAAGCTCAACTCAACGTTACCCTTTGCTGAACCAGTATTTTTCCCCTGGGCAAACTTCACTGAAACATCTCCACCTACTGCTATTCTTGCGAGTTTAGCTTCAATTTCATGCAAGGTTTGCACCGCTTTAGTTTTATCTTTTAATATTATCCAAATTGTTGAACGTGGCGATTCTTCAATATTTAGGGTATATTTAATATTATCACTACTATTGACTATTTTAGTAATTTTCTCCATATAACGATGGATGTAACTTAAATTGGTATTAGGCATAAAGATGTTGGTAAGTATAATCATATCTTTTTTTTCAAATGGCTCAATTTCTATTTTCATAGAGTTTGATGCAACATATGTACCAGCTGCTACAACTATAGTTACTAAGAATAAAAATACTCTGGCATAGCGTATAATAAAAAATAAAGAACTTTTATATTTGTCCGTAATCATATCCAGCGTCTTATTAACAATTTGAGCAAATTTGCTTTCATGCGTATTATTTGCTAGTTTTAAGAACAATATAGGTGTTAAAGTAAACGCCACGATAAAGGACATCACTAAACAAGCAATGATTGATAGAGAAAATTCCTGTAAAATTTTTCCTACCTCTCCTTTAATAAACAAAATAGGGATATATATTACTACTAGCGTAAGCATCAATATTAAAACAGATAAAAAGAGACCATAAATTGCTTGCAATATACTAGTTAAAGCATTTTTATTTTTCTGATAGTAATGTTCAGCATTCTCAATCACTACGATAGAGTCGTCAACCACCAACCCTATAGCCAAGACCATTGCCAACATCGTTATCGAGTTGAGTGTAAAACCACACAAATATAGCATAACCAAACAAGCAGCCATTGAGACTGGAATTGCACAGATTGCAATAATTGAATATCGCACTGATCCCATTAGCAGTAAAACAATTACTGACACCAACAATACCGATTCAATCAAAGTTTTTTTCACTTCTTGAAAAGCTTGTAAAATATCTTGGCTATCATCAATAACAACCTGAAAGGTAAAGTGTGGATTAGCTTTTTCGTAATATTCTAGGAAATGTTTTACATTTTTTGATACATCAACTGGATTGGCATCTGACTTAGCAAAAATACCTAATAAAACAATTTTATTCGTACCAAAATAGGCAAAACTAAGTGCCTCTTTATCTGATAGCGTAATGCTAGCAATATTTTTTAATTTTATAGCAACATTATTACTTTCCAAATTGATATCGCCAAAATCACTCAACTTATTGATTGTCGTATCAAAAGATATATATTCTGTTTTATATTGATTTGATAATTTACCACCAGAAAAATCAGTATTTTGTAGTGTTAACGAAGCAAGGACACTATCTAAAGGAATATAATATTTTGCAATTTTTTCCGGATCAATATCGATATTAACCACTTTTTCTGTCACACCAAAACCAGATGAATTGGCTACACCATCAACATATTTAAGCTTTTTCTTGATTGTTTCAATATCCTCAGCGGTAACTAACAAATTATTATTAGACCCCACAGCAATATACATCATTGGTAAAGCAGAAAAGCTTTCAGTCGAGATTATCGGGTCTTTAGCTCCCTCTGGCAAGAGAGCCTTGTTTTTTAGTATCAAATCTCTAACTTGGTTAATTGCTTGTTCTATCGGAACTTTTTTGGCAATACTTAACGTTATTTTACTTTCTCCTAGCTGACTAACAGCAAGAATCGACTCAAGACCATCAACATGTGAAAAAACCTCTTCAAAAGGTTTAGTAATGTATTTCTCTATCAAATCCGGTCTGACGTTCGGGTTGATGATCGAAATATAAATATTTGAAGCAGGGATATTGGGTAAAAGTTGAATTTTCAGCTGCAAATATGCGTATATCCCAAGCAGCACCACCACAATATTGATCACCACAAAAATACTGCTATGTTCCAACAATTTTTTTATCATAAACCTGTTTTTACGATGCTTTCTTATATGGTGTTATTGTTTTTGTCGGTACAACCGATTTTTTTACTGGAATAGTGGACTTGGTTTTGGTGATTAAGCCCTCTTCTTCCTTAATAACTTTAGGGGTAGCTCCTACTACTGTTTCTCGACTAATTATCTGAACAGGAGTTGTAGTTACAAGTTGAGTCTTGTTCTGTTGTTCTCCTGATATGTTAGTTTCAACAACTTGATTAGTTGGCGATGATGTCAAATCACCTACACTACCTACACTATATATACTAATTGAACGATTGCTTCTAGAAGTTACACTACTGTTATTATTACTATTCAATGGTGTACTGCTTCCCTGTATCTTTTTCATTTCATTTTGCGTTTTAGTTAAATCTTGCTTTGCTGTTTTTACTCCTGATGAGTTTTGTTGATTAACGGGCTGTCTTTGGACTCCCGGAACATTCACACTCTTCCCCATAATGGGTTTTGTACTCTTATTTAGTGGCACTTTTGTTTTTCCAAAAGCTTGCAAAGCAAGAGCATCCCCAGTCATATATTTAAGTGCTTGCATCTCTTTCTTTATTTCGTCCTCTTTTTTTTCAAATTCTTGACGAAGCCGTGCATGCTCATCCTGAAGATTTTTTAGCTCATCAGCTCTTTTCTTATTATTTCTTATAGAAACTCCCCGAACCTTCTCATGCTCTTCCTCAAGATTTTTTATTTCTTTAGCCCTTTTTTTCTTACTTCTGAGGAAGGCTTGCTCAGCCTTATCATAGCCATCATCAAGCTTTGTTAGTGTAGCCGCTCTTTTTTCTCAGCCGTTACTAAACTTCTTTGCTCAACGGCATGCTTATCCTGAAGTGTTTTTAGCTCTTTGGCTCTTTCTCCCTCTTTTGTCGCAAAAAATCTCTGAGCATTCTCCTGCTTCTCGTTAAAATCTTGTAACTTTTCATCTATTTTTCCCACATTTTTTGTGAGTAACTTACCAGCATATGTACGTGCATTCAGTATATCTTGTATCTGCTTATTTTTTTCATCATCCTCTTTTTCAAAAATTTTCCGAGCAAGTATAAATTTTTTCTTAGCTTCTTGTATTTGTGTATCTAATGTTTCTTTGTTATGACTACTCCTGTACTTCGCCTCAAGTTTCTGTATATTCTCAGTTAGTTTTTCCGCTTCTTTTGTAAAGGTTTGACAAGCAGCATCACGCTGAACCCTATATTCCTGTACCTCTTTAATCGTGTCCTTCTCATATTTATCGTATACTCCATGAAGGTTCGCCTTTTCCTCTATACAATTTTGTATCTCTTCCATTCTTTCTCCATCTTTTGTTTTGAAGATTGTCCGAGCACTCGCATGCTTATCCAGAAGTGCTGTCATCTCTTTCTCTCTCTTTTTCTCACCTCTTGCAAAGGCTTGCTTAGCCCTCTCATATTCCTCATCAGCATTGGTTATCCCTTCTTTTCTTGTTTTCTCAATTCTTTCAAAGCTTCGCTTAGCATTTTCATCTTTATCCCGAAGTGTTTTTAGCTCTGTAGCTCTTTCTTCCTCTTTTATCGCAAAGAATTTCTGAGCATTATCGTACTTCCTCTGAAGACCTTGTATCGCTTGCTCTCTTTTTTTGTCACCTCTTTCAAAGGCTCGCAAACCAGCCATTTGCTTCTCCTTAAGTACTTGTATCGCTTGTTCTCTTTTTTCCTCATTTTTTTCGAAGTTCTCTAAATCTTTTTACGCTGACTGTCATTTTCTTCTTTCTGTTTAGTTATTTGATTCTTTAACGCTTCTTGGGCTTGTCCAGTTGCCACTGCACACTGATCATCAAGCTTTTTCATCTGCTCAGCTCTCTTCGTCTCTTCTTCTTTGAATTTTTGCATATCATGTTCACGCTTACTAAGAATACCTTGCACCTCTCTTCCAATTGCTTCCTCTTCTGCTTTTAAGATTTTTACATCTTCAGCATACTGATTAGCAATATTTCCCATTTGCTTATCTATCTCTTCCTCTTCTTTTATAAAAGCCTCTGCATTTTCGTTATATTTCTTATAAATAGCTGCCATTTGATTATCTATCTCTTCCTCTTCTTTTATAAAAGCCTCTGCATTTTCGTCATATTTCTTATAATCTGCTGCTTGTTGATCCAAGTCTTCTTTCTGTTGCCGTACTGTCTCATTAGCCGCTGCTAAGTTCTTCTCCGCCTGCTCCTTTTCTTGAACCGCTGCAGCCAACTCTGCTGCTTGTTGATCCAACTCTTCTTTCTGTTGTTCAGCTTTATCATTAGCCGCCTGTAAAGCAGCGTCTTTTGCAGCCAAGTCTGCTCGTTGGTCAGCCAAATCTGCTGCTTGTTGCTGTTCTTTTTTAACCGCTTCAGCTTTCTCTTGCTCCGCTGCAACCAGCTTAGCATGGGTTTCATCCTGAACTTTTTGCAAATTATCTTGCTCAGTTTGTGCAAGTTGTTTAGTAGCTTCTAATTCCTTATCTTTCTCTACCATCGCAGTCTGTGCATCTGCTGCAGCCTTAACCGCTGCATCTTTATCTTGCTCCGCTTTAGCCAAAGCTGCTGCTTGTTTAGCCAACTCTTCTTTCTGTTGCCGTGTTGTCTCATTAGCCGCTGCTAAGTTCTTCTCCGCCTGCTCCTTTTCTTGAACCGCTGCAGTCAAAGCTGCTGCCTGTTGTTGTACAACTTGCTCCGCTGTAGCCAACTCTGTTGTTTTTGCATCCAAAGCTACTCGTTGGTTAGCCAAAGCTGTTGTCTTATCTCTTACATCTTGCTCCGCTGTAGCCAACTCTGTTGCTCTTGTATCCAAAGCTACTCGTTGGTTAGCCAAATCTGTTGTCTTATCTCTTACATCTTGCTCCGCTGTAGCCAACTCTGTTGTTTTTGCATCCAAAGCTACTCGTTGGTTAGCCAAATCTGTTGTCTTATCTCTTGCATCTTGCTCCGCTGTAGCCAACTCTGTTGTTTTTGCATCCAAAGCTACTCGTTGGTTAGCCAAAGCTGTTGTCTTATCTCTTACATCTTGCTCCGCTGTAGCCAACTCTGTTGCTCTTGTATCCAAAGCTACTCGTTGGTTAGCCAAAGCTGCTCGTTGGTCAGCCAAAACTGCTGCAAAATCTTCCATCTTTTTAACCGCTTCATCTTTCTCTTTAGTCACAGTTGTTACCTTATCTGCTGCAGCTTTAACCGCCGCATTTTTCTCTTCAGTCAAAGCTGTTTTCTGTTGCCGTGCTATATCATTAGCCTTCTGTAAATCTGCGTCTTTTGTAGCCAAAGCTGCTGTCTGTTGCCGTACTGTTTCATTAGCCGCCGCTAAACTCTTCTTTGCCTGATCCTTATCTTGAACCGCTTTATTCAAAGCTGATGCTTGTATATCCAAGTCTTCTTTCTGTTGCCGTATTATATCATTAGCCTTATGTAAATCTGCGTCTTTTGCAGCCAAATCTGCTTTCCGTTGTTGTTCTTTTTTAACCGCTTCAGCTTTCTCTCGCTCCGCTGCAACCAGCTTAGCATGATTTTCATCATGAGCTTTTTGCAAATTATCTTGTTCAGTTTTGGTAAGTAGTTTAGCAGCGTCTAATTCTTTTTGATTCTTTGTTATCTCAGCCTGTGCATTCTTTAATTCTGGTTCTTTTTGAACAAAACCTGCCATCTGTTGTTGTGAATTATTAGCAAGCAATTCCTTTTTTACCTTTGAATCATCTTGTGAACCACCTCTATTTTGTTGAGCCTGCTGACTAAATGAATTAGTTTTTATCTCAGGTTGCTTAGATAATTGGGATTCTAATTTTTCTAGTTTCTCAAGTTCTAGTGTTTTCTTCGTGTATTTATCATCCAAATCATTTATGTTGCTTAGTAACTTTGCTAATTTTTCTTCAGCTGCTTTGATATCCTCATGCAATTTCACAATATTTTCTGAAGGTGCTTGCCGTTCTAAATTCACTTCTTCCCTTTGAACAATTTGGCTGTCTGGTTGCTTATTATCATCTAAAATTATTGCTTGTTGACTAGAATTCCCAGTTACCTGACTTGGTGATTGATTAGTTTTAGTATTTTGATCTTTTGTAGTAATATTAAGATTTTCATCTTCATTTACATGTTTTTTAGAATCCCTTTGAGAGTTTGTATCCTCTTGAGTAATACGCTTATTACTACCAATATATTGTTCTGGGGTAGGATTATTACTAGGAGCAGCTCTTTGCCCAGTACTTGATGAAGAATTTGAATTACTCGAGCTATTATTATCGTTACTATTCTTATCGTTATTATTATTTTTGGAATCTTCTAGCTCTGCCTTTTTCTCATTCAGTTCTTGCTCAAGAGCCTGTTTTTTCTTGTTTAGTGTCTGTATTTCCCCAGCTTGTATTACATTCATTCTCTTAAGTTGAGCTGGATTATCAACCTCAGCAGCATGAACAGAACTACAGAATAATAGTAT
>NZ_MWZE01000064.1 GCF_002259525.1 Rickettsia endosymbiont of Culicoides newsteadi
AGTAAATTTTACAAAAATCGTCTATAAAACTATATAATTCTGTGATATCTTTTTTCATGCCTGTGTTTATTTTTTTTTCCAAAAAAAACATTTATCACAGGCATTAACTCCTTGCAACTCCTATATCTCCTTTATTTTTTCTTATCCCTTATCCCGAATTGACGTATAAAAGTTAGAACCTGCTCTCTCATTAATTTTTTCTTTAATATTGTCTTACCATTTTTATCTACACCGTGAATTTGAAAAATTCTTTTTGCAATATCTATACCAATTGTGGTAACTTCCATATGGGCCTCCTTATTGTTGTTTAGGATTCATTTCCTATCCTAGAAGATTAGCATATGCTTCTCATTCTGTATATAGGGTAGGTCCATACCATTAATTCAGGAGAAGTTGATGCTAGGAGCGATGGAGCGACGCCTATAAGTAATAGGCGAGCGACGAGTGACGACGTCACCAACTTCTCATCAATTGACTATATCTTAACAAGAAGATTTTTAAACCATATAATTATGCTAATGCGATTACAACTATTGCTATTTTTTTCCTGTATAATAACATTCAATATAAGCTCATATTCTGCTTATGCTGCAAAAAAACCTGTATCTTCTGCACCAACTCCAACAAGTCTTGTCGTAGATTACAATAGTGGTAGAATCTTGCATGATAAAAATTCTACTACTAAAATATATCCGGCTTCATTAACAAAACTAATGACCTTGTATTTATTGTTTGAAGCAGTAGAATCTGGTAGGTTATCAATAAATCAAAAATTATATGTTTCAAAAAATGCAGAAAAAACGTTACCAAGTAAACTAGGACTTAAAGAGAAAGACTCTATTACTGTAAAAGAGGCTATTTTAGGTCTAATTGTTAAATCGGCAAATGACGCGGCTATGGTTGTGGCTGAAAATATTAAAGGTAGTGAGGAAAAATTTGCTCGGTTGATGACTGTTCGTGCCCATCAGCTTGGTATGAGAGATACTTATTTTAAAAATGCTTCTGGATGGCATCATCCTTGTCAAAAAACTACTGCTCGGGATCTTGCTAAACTATCTATAGCTATTAAGCGAGATTTCCCCAAATATTATAGTTATTTTTCTAAAAATAACTTTGTTTTTAGAGGTAAAACTATACGAGGGCATAATAAAGTGAATGAAACTTATGAAGGAGTTGAAGGGTTAAAAACCGGCTATACCACTCCAGCTGGTTATAACTTGATTACTGCTGCAACTAGAAAAAACAAATCATTGGTTGCTATTGTCACTGGCGGCAGATCTGCTGAGTCCAGAAATTTGCAAATGGTAAAACTATTAGATACGCATTTTGATAAATCGAGCAATAATAAGACAATGGCTAATAAATTGATAAAAGTTCCATCAAAAAAATATATTAAAAGAACAAAATCAACTAAAATTGTGACAAATATTAAAGCAAAAAACAAAAAAAAGTTAACTCGAAGTTAGGGAGGGGTAAGTAACCTCAATTTGGTATAAGAATAAGCCTTTTAAAGATATGGTTAATAGTTTACGCATGGCATTTAAAAAAGTCATATAGAAAATAGCTTAGCGTCATTGCGAGCCACCCATAACTGTTGAAAGTTAGAAGAGGAAGCGGTTTTAGACCGAATAGTTTAAAAGTCGTATGTGGTCAACGTCATTGCGAGAAAGACCGTAGGTCAACGAAGCAATCCACAAAAGTAATCAAAAGTGGATTGCCACGACCTACTTGCGTGGTCTCACAATGACGGTTTCTAAATTATTATTTTCTTAAACTAACGTTTATGTGGGGTTTATGTGTAAGGTGAGATAGTAATACTGAGTTATGGAATGAAAAAAATAAGCAATACCAAAAAATAATGAAAACAGCTATTAGTGGAGCATAAAAATCTGCTATATTTATAGATATAACCGAATTTGCAATAACTTGTTATATTGAATTTATGTTAAGTAAATAACTCTTACAACCTAAAGTTTAGGATTAAGGTAATTTAAAAGCACTTAACTAATTACTTAACGTTGATGAATAGGAAGAACATAGCAATAGGGGGAAATATTCAAAGCAATCTAACTAAAAAACAAAAAAAAGGCCGTTTTGTTACTCTCAATCGGTACATTCTTAGAATATTTTGATCTGATGCTCTATATACATATGATGGTAGTTCTTAATGAACTTTTTTTCCCAAAATATGATCCGCATGCAGCACAATTACTTTTATCCTTTACTTTTTGTGCTACATATTTATTGAGACCTATAGGGGCATTAATTTTTGGATGGATTGGTGATAATGTAGGTCGTAAATCAACCGTTATTATCACCACTTTCATGATGGCAATTTCTTGTCTTATCATTGCTAATTTACCAACTTATGCTGAGATAGGTATCACTGCTACTGTGATTGTATCAATATGTCGTATTGCGCAAGGTATGAGTTCCATGGGAGAAATAATAGGGGCAATACTATATTTGAGCGAAACTATAAAACCACCACAACAATATCCAGCTGTATCACTATTGACTTTTTTATCTGCATTAGGGGGAACATTTGCTTTAGGCATTGCATCTATGGCCATCTCTTACAATTTCAATTGGCGTTATGCTTTTTGGTTTGGTGCATCAGTTGCGTTAATTGGTTCAGTAGCTAGGACGACTTTAAGAGAAACACCAGAGTTTATTGATGCAAAACGTCGAATGAAAAGAATTTTTGCAGATATTAATGAAGAACAAGATATACTAAAAAATGACCCTATTTGGACAAAGAAAGTTGATAAAATCACAGCCTTATCTTTGTTTTTAATGAGTTGTATGTGGCCGGTATGTTTTTATTTAACATTTATTCATTGTGGAGAAATTCTTAGAAATAATTTTGGCTATAAGGTTGAACAAGTCATGTACCACAATTTTTGCGTTTCAGTGGTAGAAATGTTAGGAGCTCTGGTATCGGTATACTTAAGTTATTATATATATCCTATAGTGATTTTAAAAATCAGATTAGTAATTTTCTGGGGTTTTATTTTGATTTATCCATACTTATTAAATAATGTTAGAACGCCATTTGATATTCTTTTACTTCAGTCATTTATGATATTTTTTGCAATTCATGTTGTTCCAGCCACACCAATTTTTTACAAATATTTCCCTATCTTTAAACGTTTTACTTATTGTGCTTTTATACATGCTATGTCACGTACGGTAATGTATGTTATCACATCTTTTGGGCTTATTTATTTAACAGAATATTTAGGTAATTATGGATTGCTGATTATTACAATTCCAATCATGATTGGATATAGTTTTGGCATATTGCATTTTGAAAAATTAGAGAAAACAACTGGAAATTATCCTAAAAAGAAAAAATGGTTTCTCTTAATGAATTAGGTAGTATTATATGGTTAAATGATGTCTAAAGAAGGTTTAATTTTTGTTGGTGTAGTACTATCAGCACAAGGAATAAAGGGCAATGTTATAGTAAAATCTTTTACTATGCCAAATACTAATATCATTAAAATGAATTTAGTTGATGAATTAGGAGAAAAATTTATTCTAAAACTACTTAGTCAAAATTCTAGAGGTGATATAATATGTAGATTTAACCAAGTGAATAATAGAACCTCTGCTGAACAATTAAAGGGATGTAAGATTTTTTGTCATAGGTCAGATTTTCCTTCCTTAGGTGAAGAGGAATTTTACATTGAAGACTTAAAAGGTTTATTAGTACTAGATGCCAATTTAGTCGTTATAGGAAAAATTATAAATATTTTTAATTTTAATGCCGGTGATATTATTGAAATTGAGTTTGCCAGCAATAAAACAGTAGAGTTATTTCCTTTTAACAAACAATTTTTTCCAGTAATTACTAAAGAACATGCTATTCTTAATTTGAACGTACAATAACAATAGACCTCTTGCCTAACCTAATCTAATTGGTAATTTTGTTGTCAAAACTCGTCTCCGTTCCTCACGTACATCTTAGTACGCTGCGGTACTCGACTTCGTTTTTCCTAAAAATTCCTCAATTATCTTTAGGTTAGGCAAGAGGTCTAATATCAAAATAACCTATTCGGCTTAGCTATAAAGGATTAATATTTGATGTTATGCGATTGATGTGTTAGAATATTTTCTGTGGATTAAACCTGTCCATTACCCACTGATATTAACATTTCCATTGGTATTGGCATTAGATAATGACCCAACAAAGCTTTCTAGATTCATTAAATCATCAGCAATTAGCAGCGGTTCTACACGTGCGTGGTTCTCTGCTTGTGCTTGCTGGAGCAGGGACTGGTAAAACTAAAGTATTAACAACAAGAATAGCCAACATAATTAATCAGGGTTTAGCGTCACCTAGCAATATTTTAGCAGTTACTTTTACCAATAAAGCGGCTAGAGAAATGCAAGAGCGAATCAGTAAAATGATTTATTGTTATGGGCTAAACATAGGCACTTTTCATTCTATAGCAGCCAAGATTTTACGCCAGCAAGCAGAGCATTTGAATCTTAACTTAAACAGTAGATTTACTATTATTAGTCATGATGATCAGCTTAAATTGGTTAAAGACATAGTTAAGCAAGAAAATATAGACCCCAAAAAATATGTTCCTAAAGTATTGCATATTATTATCTCACGTTGGAAGGATCAAGGATTATTGCCGTGTAAACTTTCGGAATCTGACATTAAGTTACCGATTCATAAAGTGGCTAAATCTATCTATGACGAGTATCAGCAAAATTTATTAGCATCTAACGTGGTGGATTTTGGAGATTTGCTACTATACAATAATGAGTTATTTATAAAAAATCCTGCAATATTAAAGCATTATCAGGAACGATATCAATATATTTTAATTGATGAATATCAAGATACCAACGCTGTCCAATATCTTTGGGCTAGGATGCTTGCGAGTAGCACAAAGAATATTTGTTGCGTTGGCGATGATGATCAATCTATATATGGTTGGCGCGGTGCGGAAATTGGTAATATATTACGTTTTGAAAAGGATTTTCCAGATGCTACAGTAATAAAATTAGAACAAAATTATAGGTCTAGTTCAGAAATTTTATCAGCGGCATCCAGTGTAATTGACAATAACAAGAATCGTCATGGTAAAACCTTGTGGACTGATAAAAATGATGGACAAAAAGTCAAAATTATATCTTGTTGGAACGATAAAGAAGAAGCAAGATTTGTTGTATCTGAAATTGACAAATTAGTTACAGAAGGTAAGTATAATGCCAGTTTAGTTGCGATATTAGTTAGAGCTGGTTTTCAAACTAGAGCATTTGAAGAAGTTCTGATTAGTAATGCATTACCGTATAAAATAATCGGTGGTCTTAAGTTTTATGAACGAATGGAAATACGCGACCTACTCTCCTACATACGTGTCACTTTAAATCATAGTGATAGTCTTGCTCTTGAGCGTATAATAAATGTTCCAAGAAGAGCCATTGGCAATACTACATTAAAACAAATAAAAGATTATGCAGCTGAACATAACATACCTATTCTTATTGCTATTCGTCAAATGTTACAAGAAGGAGTTGTTAAAAATAAGGTCAAAGATAGTTTAAATCAGTTAATTACTAACATAGATAATTGGAATTTGCGATATCAAAACGAGCCAGCACTTAATGTGACAAAAGATTTATTAAAAGAATCAGGTTATCTACCAATGTTACAAGAAGAAAAGACTGACGAGGCAATTGGCAGGATTGAGAATATTAATGAAATGCTGAGAGCAATTGCAGAATTTGGTAATATTCAAGAATTTATCGAACATTCGAGTTTGGTAATGGAAAATGAAACGTTAGAATCAAATTTTGGTGGGTCTATTAGTATTATGACTCTACATGCTGCCAAAGGTCTTGAATTTGATTTAGTTTTTTTGCCCGGTTGGGAAGAGGGGGTTTTTCCACATCAAAGATCACTAAATGAAGATGGAGAGAAAGGTTTAGAAGAAGAGCGGAGAATTGCTTATGTTGGTATTACTAGAGCAAAGAAAGAGCTGTATATTACTTATGCCGAAAGTCGTTTTATGTTTCATGAAGTAATAAGGTCTTCTCCTTCTAGATTTCTTAGGGAAATACCGGATAATGTTTGTGTTAGAACTTCTTCAACCAAACAGCTTAATTATTTAGGGGCAAAGCACAAATTTTCTTTTTAACCTAACTTGATTAGTATTTGAGCCATAGTAAATGTGCGTTTATTACTCGATAATCAAGTTTTTTGTAGGGATTATAAATAGTAGGTTGTTCGGAATATATCCAAGTCACAACACCTATCTTTAAACGCAAAATTTGTCATATATGGACGAGTGAATTTGTCAAGAAAGAAAATAAAAAAATAGAGCCACAAAGGAAGCGGTCATATATTCGGCATCGAGTGCCATAATGGTTTCTGCATTCTTATAAATATCCTTGAGTGACCTCTCATTCCCACGGCTTCTAGAGCCTCGACATAATTACGGATTTTATTCAGAATACTTATTCATTAACTCTTTAACTTTCGTTCTCTTTATTGTTACTATTCTTTACTCA
>NZ_MWZE01000065.1 GCF_002259525.1 Rickettsia endosymbiont of Culicoides newsteadi
GATAGGGGAGATTCCTTATTTGAGGCAAGTTGTAGAACGTTAAAATTATTGTATGAACCTATATGTTAGCTGCTATAGAATGATATAGGTTAGGAGACTGCCTACGCTAATTAATTAATAAAATCAAAGGTAGATTATGAAAAAATGGCAATTACAAGAAGCTATATTTAATTCAGAAGAATTGGCTAGCAGGAGCAACGACGTCACCAACTTCTTATTAATTGACTATAATGATGAGGAGAAATTATTTGAAAGAGTTCAGGGTAAAGCAAGGGATATTGAATTATGAATTTTCATGATATACGTATGCCGGAATTTATTGAAACTTTTGCTGTTGGTAAACCGGAATTTGCTATTTCTTGTGCTATGACATTATCAGGTAGAGAAGTAAGAAATTTAGATAGAGAATATGCTAGACAAAGATATTTGATTAAAAATTGTCGTCTGAGTAGTTTTGAATTTGAGCAATTTAGCTCTTTCTTCAGAGCAAGAAGGGGAGGGAGTTTTTCTTTTCGCTTCAGAGATAATGTTGATCATCAAGTATCAAGGCAATTCATTGCTGAAGGCGATGGAAAATTAACCCAATATCAACTGATTAAATTATATGATGACCCAATTTTACCCTATGCTAGAACAATTAATAAACCGGTAGCTGGTAGCGAAGAATTTTATGTTAATGGTGTAAATTTGGATGTTCAGCTTGATTATAATACTGGATTAATAACTTTACCAAACCCATTAGATAGGGAGCAAATTTTGACAGGTAGTTTTACTTTTGATGTAGCTGTACGATTTGCTAGTGATAGTTTTGAATATTCGTATTCTTCTGATGGGTCAATAGAATTATCGCAAATAGAGTTAATGGAGGTTATATGACAGAATATATTGATAATTCCATAGCGGTACATAATTTTACTTATTGTTTCCATATCACGCTACAAGACGGTTTGGAGTTGTATCTTACTGAATCTGATAAATCTTTATCAATTGATGGGATAAGATTTATGCCAAATTCTGGAATAACTTTAAAGGAAGGGTTTTTAATGATTCTGCACAGAATTACATTATCTTAGAAGGAGTTTTTGAGAATAATGGAGTAGAGCAACATTATGATTTGATCCAGGCTATGGTCAGAATTTATATTAGTTGTGCTGATTCTTATAAGCATTTTGTTACTTATTGCTGTAGCCTTTATACTAAAAGGGATTTAGATTTTACTTTACGTTTAGAGCCAAATATGGGATATAATCAGTCGTTACTGCAATCTTTTAGTAAAAAATGTCGTGCTAATTTTGGAGATTTAAAATGCAAAATAGATAAAACAGTTTATAGTCAGATATATAATATTCAGGAAATATTTGGCAGAACTATAGTCATTTCAGATATTGATAAAGAAAGTGGTTATTTTAATTATGGGGATGCTATTTTAGCTAATGGTCAATTTTATAGTAAGATAATTAGTCATTCTGGAAATGTAATTATATTGGATCAATTAATTCCTGATAGTATGAAGTGTAATAAAACTGTTGATCTTACTATAGGTTGTGATAAAAACTTTATAACTTGTTGCAATAAATTCAACAATGCAGTAAATTTCAGAGGAGAGCCATTGATTCCTGATGATAATTTTATAAAAGTGATTTAGAGGAATTTAATCGTCTATTAGCGAGGAGCTACTTTAGTAGCGATGCGGCAATCTAATGAGTGTGGATTGCTACGACCATTACATGGTCTCGCAATGGCGGGAATGACGTAATAAATATGAAAATTAAATGAATAAAACCAAATGAGTAAAGATTTTGTAAGGCATTTCCTAACTGGTTTTTTTAGTATATTTAAAATATCTAAAACAACAATAAGAAAGAAGCCAGAGACAGATTTGTCTGAGTATTTTGTTAAAATAGAAAAATATATTAATTCAACATTTCAAGAAATAAAAAAAAGAATATGAAAGAGAGTAAAAGCTTCTTTGCTAGTAATAATAGATTGAATAAAGGATATTCAAAAATTAACAATAATCCTAGAGAAAAAGATAATAGCTTCTATCGTAAGAAGTTTGAGCATGTTATGCCGCCTATAGATTTAATGGAAGAATATGAAAATCTTCATCCAGGCACCTTGGCAAAATTAATTGTTATGGCAGAGAAAGAACAAACGCATAGACAGCAAATGGATATTAAAAGTATTGAGGTTTATGAAAACATAACAAAAAAAGGGAGAGTTAGTGCGGTTATATTTATGATAATGGTCTGTATTACTACGCTAATTTTAGCAATGTTCGGGCATTTTATGATAGCTAGTATTTTTACTGTTTCAGTATTTTTAGTTATAGGAGCTGGATTATTCATATCTTCTACTAAATTTACCAGGCAGAAAGATTATCATAGAAGATGACAATAGCTACCCTGAAAAATTGTGGTTTCCGTACTCCTCGCAATGACGTATAAGCCTATAACTCGTCATTGCGAGCGAACGTATGTGAGCGTGGCAATCCAAAAAAGTAACCCAAATGGATTGTTTCGTCGATCTAAGGGCTTCCTCGCAATGATGCTTATGCACAATGACGAGATATACATGATCTGTAAATGTCATGAGTAAGGTGGTAAAATTAAATATTGAGTAAAATTTATGGGTAATATAGAAGAAATGCTGGAAAGGCAAAAAACTACTTTTGAGTATTTGGTATTTAGTGGTGGAGGAGCCAAGGGGGCAATATATTCCGGTGTTTATTCAGCCTTGGCAGAATCTGGAGCAGTTGGAATGGTTAAGGCGGTTGCAGGCTCATCTGCTGGGGCGATAAGTGCGGCGATGGTTGCCTGTGGTATCCCCCCTGAAGAATTTGAGAAAATTTTAAAAGAGACTAACCTTAAAGGTTTACTTGGTACGCAAGGATTTTCAGCTGGTCCGGTGCAGATTGGCAAGGATGGTACCCCATTATATGGTCTTTTAGATAAAACAATCAGAACAGGGGTATTTAATTTTTTGAAGGGCAAGAACTTTGGGGAGCTTTGTCAGTCAGGTCGTGATAGGATTGTACAACAGCAAGAAAAGTTAGAGCAAAAAAAGCAAGAGCTTTTAAACTCGATTGAACAATTAAAACAACAACATGGTGATAATAGTCAACAGATTAGTGATATAAATGAGAATATTCAAGGATTGGATTTTCAAAAACAACAGCTAAATAAGCAATTTGATAAAATTCAAACTATCATAGACTCTAATGGTAAAGAGTTCAGTGAATTAATGGAAAAATGCCAAGCTGGTGGGAAAATCCTTTTTAAGGATTTAGCTCTTTTAAGACTTGTTGACTCAGAGCAATTTAAAGATTTATTAATTACTGCAGTAAGGCGAGATAATGGTACGTTGCAAATTTTTAGTGCGGAAAATAGCCCTGATGTTGAAATTGCTTTAGCTTGTCGTGCCTCTGCTTCAATTCCTATAGTTTTCCAACCGGCAACAATTGATGGGGTTGAATATGTTGATGGGGGATATAGGGACAATGTACCTATTGGATATTTTCCTGAAAATGAGAGTAAAGTGGATTCTGCCGAAGAATTAGATGGTTTTGATAATGTTGCTCTAGCAAAAAAACAGGGTAGGGTACTGGCTCTTGCTTTTGGTAGTGGTATGGATGCTTCAACAAATGTGGCAATATATAGTGCCAAGCCTTTTGACAGTCCAAGTGCTCTAATAAAATTTTTAATGGATGTAGTATATAAAACTCTGGCTCAAGTTGGGGGGCATTTTAAATATACGGAAACTGATAAAGCTACTCTTACTAATTTACGTGAGAATGCATTAAACACGGTGACATTAGATACTCAAGGTATATCCACTCTTGATTTTGATGATGCTCAGAAATATGCAGGTTACTTGCATATTAAAGGACGTTTTCAGACGTTGGAATATTTAGATAATTACGAGTTGGGTAAGGGGGTAGATAAAAACTTTGAACAGCAAAAATTCCTTCTAAGCGTCTATGAGGTTTATGATAATGACAATTTGAATAAAACATTTGCTCATAAAATGTTAGACCATATAATTCCGGCAAAGCCAACTGAGAAAAGTTGGCAAGATCGTGATGCTACTCGAAGTCATCAAGCAAAAGCTGAGGCACTTTTATCTTTTTGTACTTCAGAACGTTGGGAAGGAAAAGATAATAAGAGTCCCTTAAAAGATTATGTTATACTTGCAGCAACTAACCGCAATAAAGAAGTTAGAAATGATACCAAGGCATTAGAATCGCTGATTAAGACTTTAAACTCTCCAACAACATCAAGTAAAATTAAAGAAGATTTTATACAATTACTATCTATTGATAAAAAACAAGATAAAAGATTGAATACAGAAAAAAGTCCAGCAAAGAATATTGCGGAGTTTAAATTTACGAAAGAAGATTTTAGTGGTTTTTTAAGCAAAAATAAAAGTGAAGCTTTTCGTATTAGTAGTCAAGGGAAAGGAGTAGGGCGGGCTAAAGGTGGATAACGCTGAATTAGTTATTGTCGCTAGTCTTCTGGGAGCGACGAGTGACGCCTATTACTTATAGGCGTTGCTTTATTGCCTCTGCTAGCCAATTCTCCTAAATTTACTATAAATAATTTGGTGGTTTAAAAATTATGTCTGTGTTGTCTATTGTAACTGCTCCGGATTCAAGATTAAAACAAAAATCTTTGCCCGTAGGTACAGTCAATGATACTATAAGAAAGTTGATGGATGATATGGTTGAAACCATGTATCATGATCATGGGGTAGGACTTGCAGCAATTCAGATTGGAATAGTTAAGCGTATATTAGTGGTTGACTTACAGAATAGTGATGATACAGAAAGAGCAGAGGGTTTTTATCCGTTATTTATTGTAGACCCAGAAATAATAGATAAATCTAAAGAGTTAGTTGTAGCATTAGAAGGGTGTTTATCTTTACCGGAGCAACATGTTGAAGTAGCAAGGTCTGAGTCTATAAGTATAAGGTTCTTAGACTATAACAATATACAGCAAGAATTAAAAGCTGATGGTTGGCTTGCTAGGGTTATTCAACATGAGATGGATCATTTAGACGGTAAGTTATTAGTTGATTATTTGAGTAATATAAAAAAGGATATAGCATTACGTAAATTAAAAAAGCTAAAAAATAATAATTTATGAAAGTAATTTTTATGGGTACGCCAGAATTTGCCGTGCCTGCTCTTAGGGAGTTAATTAACAACAACGACCACCAGGTGGTTGGCGTATTTACTCAAGCTGCAAAATCTAAAGGGAGAGGGCTAAATGAGGTAGCATCGCCTGTACATCTCTTGGCATCAGAATATAATATTGCAACTTATACTCCTAAGACCTTGAGAACCGAAGAGATAACCCTTTTAATTAATTCAATTGAGGCGGATATAATAGTGGTAGTTGCTTATGGGTTTTTAATACCAACAGTTATCCTACAAGCTAAAAAATATGGATGTCTTAATATTCATCCGTCAAGTTTGCCGCGTCATAGGGGGGCAGCTCCATTACAGCGTACTATTATAGAAGGTGATTTAGAAACTTCTGTATGTATAATGCAGATGGATGAAGGGCTAGATACTGGTGATATTATATTGCAGCATTCATTGTCACTTTCTCCTAGAATAACTTTACCAATTTTGCATGACCAATGTGCAAAAATAGGAGCAGATTTATTGATTGAAACCTTAGATAATATTGATAATTTACCAAAAATTATCCAGGATAAGAATGGCGTAACTTATGCTCATAAACTTAAGAAAGAAGAAGGGAAGATAGATTGGTGTGAGACTGCCTACAAAATAGATTGTAAAATTCGAGGTATGAATCCTTGGCCTGGTGTATATTTTGAATATAGAGGTAAAATTATAAAGATTCTAGAAGCGTATTATAACGATTTGGATATTAATTTGCCACCTGGTACCGTAGTTAATAATAGTGTTTTGGAGGTAGCTTGTGGTAAAGGTACTTTGATCATCCAGAGATTACAGCAAGAAGGAAGAAAAATCTTGAACGCCGAAGAATTTATGCGTGGCTTACAAAGCCCTATAATTAGTTTAGCTAAAGAAAAAGGGGATGGACTTATGCCTAGTATAGCTTAAGTATGGAAAGAGGGAGGCATCCAAATCGGAAGCTAAATTAATAAAAATGATGATAAACAATGGTAGCTCTATTGAAGAAGTAGCGAGAATTACTGGACTATCTATTACTAAAATCAATGAATTACTGAAAGTACAGTAAGTAATGAATTATTAGATTAGCTATATAAGCAAATTTTATTATGACTTCAGACAAGCCAAAACATGACGAAATTTTTCGCAAATCTATGGAGAATCCAATAGTTGCTAAAGAGTTTTTGGCAACTCATTTGCCTAAAGATGTGTTGGCTTTAATCGATAGAACAACTGTAAAATTAGAAAAAGATAGTTTTATTGAGCCAGACCTTTCTGAAACTATTTCAGATGTATTATTTTCTGTTAAGTTTAATGATCAGGATGGCTATATTTTTTTGCTATTGGAACATCAAAGTACTGTTGA